>JAYSYM010000450.1:0-3976 GCA_043727635.1 Bdellovibrionales bacterium
CTTTTCTCAACGCTAGCAGTTGAGAAAAGCTACGGCCTACCTCATAAAAAAAGGCCACCCGAAGGCAGCCTTTTTCATTCAATCGTTGTTAAACGATTAGAACTTCCAGATTAGATCAGCAGTGATGCGATTGTAGTCTGACTCTGTAGCGGCACGTTTTGCCATCCAGTAGTTAAGACCGACAGTAGTGTTGTCCCAAGCCATGTATCCTGCACCAACTTGGTGACCAAGAACGCCTGCGCCGTCGCCTGCAGCGAATTCGCTGTCAGCTAAACCAGCAACAACTGCTTCGTTACCAACATCACGATAGTTGTACCAAGCTTCCCATGATCCAACGTTTGCGAATTGACCAACTTTAAGTCCGCCAAGGAAACCTTTTTCTTCTTTGCTTACTACGCCATCTTGGTTCTGTACGTAATCTGCGTATACAGCCATTGGAAGGTTAGCAACCATGTTCAAGCCCAATTCAGCTGTAACATTGAGAAGCGTTGGATTCTTTGTAAGACCACCAGCCGCGATACCTGAGTTAGGACCCGCGAATGAGTAGTAACCTACAGCAACTGTTGCGTTCATTGTGTCGCCAAGACCTAATGAAGTACCAACTTGTGCACCGAATAGAGTCGGGTTAGCAGAAGGAGTACCTGGTCCATCAACATCAGCAGTTTGGCCGTAGCTCAAGTTAGCGAATGGCTTAAGAGTGTCCATGTCAGCAGTCCACTTTGCAGTAGCGCCGTCGAATGGAAGATCAGCATCCCAAATCATTTCATTTTTGCCAGCTTGCCAGAATGGGTTTGGAGCTTTACCCATAGAAACTACTAAACCTGGCATTACACGCCAGTCGCCGTAAGCTAGTTCGAACACGATGTCAGTGTCGCCGTTAGCTGTGCCAAGATTGTGGTTAGCTGAACGGAAGCTTCCTTCATCAGAAGCGATGCGGAAGTTAGCTGTCATAGCTTCGTTAACTTTTCCAGAAACACTTAAACGACCACGGATTTGGTTGTTCATGTATTTCGAATCAGTAGCGCCTGTGCTCTCGTCATCGATGCTGTTCAAGCGGAAGCGAAGATCGCCGCCGAAAGTAACTTTGTCTGTCCATGCTGTTTGAGCTTGTGCTGCTACGCTAGTTACTAGCGCGCCTGCCACTAGACTCATACGGATGATGTTTTTCATTCTGTATACTCCTTGTGTCCTGTTGTAGAACCTTGTTGTTTTCTAGTCTTGGTACGATGGTCTTAGTGACCTGAGGTAATTGCAAGATTATTTGAGCGGAAACACAAGGGAAAAAGAAAAACCACCTCGCCTTTAGTGCGTGGCATTACCACTCACTTTGATCATTGATTCTGAAATTCGACAGTTGGTCTAGGTAGTCTTTCAGCTTAAAACTAATGCAGTTTACACGTTCGCACTCGTACTCTACAGTGCCCGAATGGAAATTCTAAATCAGCTTGTTGAATACTTCATGTTGGCCGTCCATTTCGTTACGAACATGCCTCCGTACCTCGAGGCGTGGAGCGCTTCCCTCGGTATTTGGATGTACGTGCTCCTCTTTCTCATCGTGTTTTGTGAAACAGGTCTAGTGGTTACGCCCTTTTTGCCGGGTGATTCGCTACTTTTTGCGGTCGGAGCATTGTGTGCTCTTTCTGCATCAGGTTTGAATTTGTGGGTGATGGCCGCAACACTCATCGTTGCAGCAATTATCGGGGATGCGGTCAATTATTCGGTCGGAAAATATTTAGCTCCGAGGCTGTTTAAGAACGGTAATTCAAAATTTTTTAATCCGAACCACCTTCAAAAGACTCAATCGTTCTATTCGAAGCACGGTGGTAAGACGATTATTCTTGCGCGATTTATCCCGATTATTCGCACTTATGCGCCGTTTGTTGCGGGGTTATCGCACATGAACTACCGACAATTTGCTATGTACAACGTGACGGGCGCGATCGTTTGGGTCGTTTCGTTTTTGGTTGGCGGCTTTGTTTTTGGAAATATTCCTGCCGTTAAGACAAATTTCCATATAGTAATCTTCGCTATTATTGCCATTTCAGTTGCTCCAGCTGTTTTCGAAATTTGGAGAGCGCGAAGAATTAAAGAGGGTGTATGAAGAATTTTTTAAAAGGTGTTGCGATAACAGTAGTTGGGGTGTTTATCGCACTTCTACTTTTTGCGTTGATCGTTCCTGCCGCGGTAATGACGTTCACGCATATGATCCAGAGTAGAGAAACGGCGATCGAGGAAAAGTCGATTCTTCATGTAAAAGTTAAAGGACCGTTTGAAGAGTACGCGAGACCTTTTGATTTCGATATTTTCTCTGGTGGTGCGCCTTTTTCGCAAGACAACCGAGCGCTTCCACTCTTTGAAACAATCGCAGGTATAGATGCTGCTAAAGAAGATAAAAGAATTCAGGGAATTTATCTCGAGATTCGTAACTTTGAAGCGGGATGGGCAGGAGTAAGTGAGCTTCATCGCGCCATTAAAGCTTTCGCTGAAACGGGAAAGTTTGTTTACGCTTACGCCGATTCGTTTGATGAGAAGTCTTACTACCTTGCGACTGCTGCCGAGAAAATTTATATGGCTCCGGCGGGTGAGCTAGAGATGAACGGGCTTTCAGTTTCATCGGCATTCTTAAAAGGTTTGCTTCAGAAACTTGAAGTTGAGCCGCGCATTTTCCGCGTTGGAAAGTTCAAAGCCGCAGTTGAGCCGTTAATCGCAAGCAAGATGAGTGAGGAGAATCGTCTCCAGAATAAAACTTTAGTTGATGATATTTGGGGAATCGCTCGCAAAGAAATTTCTCGATTCGCAGGAGAAAAGCCTGATTCAATCGATGAGGCCGCTAGTGATTTAAGAATTCGAAGTGCCGATGATGCTGCCGACAATGGATTCATCACTGAACTTGCGTATGAAGATCAAGTTGAAGACTTGTTAAAGGAAAAGACCGTCGGCAAAGAAGAAGATTTGAGACTTGTTAATCCACTTCATCTTCTGCATGAGGACGGGGCGGTTGGCGAGGAAGCCGACGAGAAAATCGCGATCGTGTTTGCGGAAGGCGAGATTACAAGTGGCGCGGGAACTCGCGACAGTGTTGGTTCTGAAGGAATCGTTGCCGATTTGCAGGAAGCTTCAGAAGATGAAGATGTAAAAGCAATTGTTGTTCGAGTCAATAGCCCGGGTGGTGATGCTCTCGCATCAGATGTCATCTGGAGAAAAATTAAAAAGATCGACGAAAAAATTCCTGTGATCGTTTCATTTGGCGATGTTGCGGCTTCGGGTGGCTATTACATGGCAGCGGGCGCTCGGTACATCGTAGCCGAGCCGACAACGATTACTGGATCGATCGGTGTGTTTGGTGTGATGTTCGATACCGAAAAGTTTTTCAGAAGCAAACTTGGAGTTGAGTTTGATCAAGTCGGAACACATCCGTATGCGGACATTGGTAATTTCAATCGCGAAATGACCGAGCTTGAGAAAAAAGTAATTCAAGAGAGTGTTACCCGTGTTTACGGCCGATTCTTAACCGTCGTTCGTGAAGGTCGTGAGTTTAAAGATCAGGCGAAAGTTGAAGAGCTGGCGGAGGGTCGCATTTGGTCAGGCCTGCGTGCTAAAGAACTCGGATTAGTGGATGAACTCGGCGGGCTATCACTTGCGATCGAGAAAGCAGCGCAGCTTGGCAATGTGCCAAAGCCGTATCCGATCGAGGTTTACCCGCGAAACGACGATCCACTTTCAATCTTACTTGAGCGCTTCGCAGCTGAAGCGCGAGTGATGTTGCCAGAATGGCTCTTCAAACTAGCGGTCCACGCTCGTCAGTATGCGACGACTCTCGATGTGAAGCCGGGCGCGTACGCACGCATGCTTTATGATCTAGAAATAAAGTAGGCCGTAGCTTTTCTCAACGCAGGTGCTCAGCCAAACGGTGGCGGGCACCTTTTGGTTAATGACGGCGATCAATGACAAAGGGTCATTGGTTTTTTGATTGGCG
>JAYSYM010000451.1:0-3973 GCA_043727635.1 Bdellovibrionales bacterium
ACTCAAATCGTAGCTCGCGGCCGCGAACTCAATGTCGATTTCGATTCAATTTGGCCTTGCTACTTTGGTGAGGTAGTACCATGTGGTCAGTGTGAGAGCTGTTTGCGATTTAAACGAGCGGTCGCGGCAAAAGTCGCGCCAAAATACGAGGCTAAATGAAGTCCCAATTTATCGATAAGAAATTTCCTTATAACGGTACCCAGCTCCATTCGCTGTTTGCCTATCTCAATCATCAAATTTTAGGTGACTCGATAGTTTCATGGCAGGGAAGTTGCGATATCCCGTTTGCACACATGGTTGACGGCGAAGATCTCAATGCGAAGTCAGAAATTCGCGGCGGAGATATGCTCCATTTCATCATCGAGAAATTCGACATGAAACTTAATGGCGCGGTCTACATGCAGCGTCTTCTCGCAGCCCACGCCTTCGATCTAGTTCGCGAAAATTTAGCACAAGCTGGCCGACTTGAAGAGACAAAGAAGCTAAAGCGCGAAGGCGATGACATCTATTTCGGAGACGCAAAACTGAGTATCAGTATTGCTACCGTTTCGCCAGTGTCAGCGCTCGTTCACTTTGCAGTGAACGTTACGAACAAAAACACGCCGGTGAAAACCGTAAGTCTTTCAGATTTCAAAATCGATCCAAAAGTTTTCGCTAACAAGCTCATCAAAAGATTTGCGAAAGAAGCTTCTTCGGCTGAAGAAGCGGCTATGAAAGTGAAGTGGGTAAAATGAGAGGAATCTATCTAGTTTTGATGGTGCTAGGCTCGATTGTTCCGTTATTTTTAGCGTGGCCCCACTTAAGTACTTACGGCTTCTCACCATTAGTCTTCATCCGACAAGCAAATGCGACGTCGGCTGCAGCCGCTTGTTTCGCTGATATCACCCTAAGTGCAATTGTGCTTATGATCTTTGTTCGATCCGATTTGAAGCGGAGAGAGGGCCCCACCGTCGACTTTTGGGTGACACTTTTGCTGATCCCAATCGGCCTCGTTACGGCACTTTGCTACTATCTTTACCGCAGGGAATGTAAGAACCCAGCACGATAGGTTTTTGAAGCTTTTTCCAAGCGCCCTAAAAATTAGTAATGCTTACTCGTAAAAATGTCGCTTATCGCAGTTCAAACAAGGGCTTATCTGGAACGAAGTATGCAACCAGATGAGCCATGATTAAATCTAACTTGTTCCGAACAATTCTTGCGGCCTTGGCTATTACACTCATGGGATCTTTCGCGATCGCGACGACAGATGGCAAATCATCAGTGCGAATCGATCTGACGATGACTCCGCAGCAGCGAACTGAACTGCTTCAGCCAGTAAAAGTTGATATCCACAACACCGAAATCAAAGTTTTCGAGGGCGGCAAGCAGACCATTCATACTTACGTAACTGCCTCTTCGCGCGGTCAAAGTTCGATTGCGTTTCCGCGAAAGAATTTGAAAATTCAGTCGGTTTACAAAGATGGACGCGGCAAAACTCCGCACATGAAGATCGCGGGAGTCGATGCTAGCAAGATTATTTTATCTGCTGGTTCAGTTGATCCGCTGCTTACGAAAAACATGTCTGTCTACCGTTTGTATGACGTCGTTGGTCTTTCAACAATGAAGACCTCATATGCTGAAGTGACTATGAACGGAGTTTCGCAAGGACTTCACATGGTTTCTGAGAGCGCAGATGATCATATAGTGAAAGAGTTGAAAGCTGATGTTGCTTTCCGCCGAGGCTATCTCGACTCACTCGAGCTTCGTGAATCAAAGCACTCTTTGGGCGAACAAGACGTTGCAGCTTACACAGCCGCACTTAACTCGATTTACTCTGATCTTAAAAAATTAAAAGGTGCTGCACTTCTTGCTTCGCTTGAGAAGAAGATGAACTTCAACAATTACTTGCGCATGCTCGCAGTGAACTACTTGGTGAAAAATGGCGATTACTACGACGAACTTTATTTCTACGGCGCTAAAAATCAAAACGGCGAGATTTACTTCGATGTATTCCCTTGGGATTTCGACGATGCCTTCGCTGAGAAAATGCATTTATCAGTTTTTCCAGGTTACTCAAATAATGCGCGATCGAAGCGTTCAGAAAAGCAGATGATCTTTAGTTTTGAGAGTCGAATTGATATGGCGATTTCACAAGATGCAGTTTTGTTGAATAAGTACTTTGAAATCTTCAGTGAAGTTGTAGGTAAGCTTTCGACTGAAAAAATCAGCCAGGTGTTTACAGACGTAGATGTTCTACTAATTCCGTATGTAAACGATGCTGATATCCTTGCTCAAGGGTCGCTCGATTCGGCGAAGGTTCCGTACACGGCTAACGGAGTACGTACCGACCTCTACAAAAATCGCGCTTCAGTAATTGCGGCTGTTGAGAAGGCTCGTCATGAGCTTGAAATTATCAAGACTGAATCTGAAACGCGGGCAGACAAAATGAGCAGCCTTCAGATCTTGCTTGGCCGCCTTCAGCAGAAGTTGATTCGCAAAATCACTGGTCGTTAGTGAATATGGCCCAAGACTCTCAAGATTCTGGTCTATTAGACAGCTAGACCGCGTAAGCCACTTCGGTAAGATGAAGGAGTGGCGCGCATATCAATTATTGCCTTACTGCTGCTAGCTGCAGCCGTAATGGTAAAATCAAATATTGGAACGAGTTCGGAAACTGCTAAGCCAGTAAAGCTAAGCGGTTTTTCTATTTCAAAACCTAAAGCTAAAACTCCGCCCGCAAAGCAGGTCGGTCAATTCACAAAAACATCCAGACGGTCGGCCGGTCTTCCTTCCCCACCGGTAACGCTTCGGGCTCCCGTACAAGTTCAAAAGATACCAATCCAGGCATTGGCTCCAGAGCAAAAAATTACTCGGGCGAAGCAGGCTTGGGCGAATATCCGAGTTAAAGCACTTGATCGCTTGCGAATAGATCAAAGCACTCGCGAGAGACTTGATGAGCTTCGCGATGAATACTACAAAACGCCTAGTTCGATGAAGTACTCAGAGTATGAGCGGAGTCTTAAAGATTTGCTCGGCGATGAAAGCTTCGTATTTCTGTATAACGCCCGCGAAGAATTTAAATCCCGCGTGTTCGACAGAGCTCAGCTCGACATCGGCCCTCACCTAGGTGAACTGTGAAATTAGTCCTACTGTTAGTGTTCTTTGTCCTATCGACATCCGCATCGGCATCGCAGGCGTCTTCAGATCTAAAAGCCGAAGGCGACCTAATTGCATCGATCCCAAAGAAAAAAGTTAGGCGCGATAAAGGCCTACTCGTTGTCACTTTAAAGAATGGGAAAAAGAAGTCCTACAAAGACAACTTGATCGAGGGTTCCGAGAGTTTCATCCGTCACAGCGCTGCTGACTACATTGCAAAACATGGAACATTGGTGATTCAGCAGCAGTTCTACGAGGGCGGACAATTTCTAGTTGTGTCGCTCAAAGACGGCAGTGAGATCATCACTCCAACAAAACCCATCTGGTCACTTGAGAAAAATAATTTCATTTCAGTTAACGACGATGAGTCTGACTACACCGACAACATCACCGTGATCGGCACATGCAAAGCGATGAAGTGCAAAAAAGTTTTTAGCGAAAAAGCTCACGCCGGAGCTGAAAAGTGGATCGACGACAAAACCGTTGAGTACGAACATCGAAAATTTGACCCAGGAACAGGCGCAGGCGAAGTAAAAACCCTCACCTGCAAGATCGACAAAAAAGTAAATTGCCTCGAGAAGAAATAACCAAAAGGTGCCTGGCACCTTTTGGTTGAGACTTGCGTCAACTTAAACGTTTACTCCAACGACATCTTTAATTTCAGGAATCGCACTTCGCAGGCGAGTCGCAATCCCTTCCTTCAAAGTGTAAGTCGACGACGGACAGCCAGCGCATGAACCCTTCATCATCAAATAAACGATGTTGTCTTCGTACCGTTCAAACGCCACATCTCCGCCATCCATTGCAACTGCCGGTCTGATCTCTTCGTTTAAGATGC
>JAYSYM010000452.1:0-1180 GCA_043727635.1 Bdellovibrionales bacterium
ATTTCGATACAGTGTCATTGATCGTTACAGAATTTGGTTTCGAAGCGCAAAACGTTTTCAGAACTGATGATCAGCTTGTTGAATCAGGGGTTTTCGGAAATCTCGATGCGGCTAAAATTACGCGACCACCAGTCGTGACTGTTATGGGTCACGTTGATCACGGCAAAACTTCGTTACTAGATGCCATTCGCAAAGCGAATGTGGCTGCAGGCGAAGCCGGCGGAATCACTCAACACATTGGTGCGTACCAAGTAACTACAGAGCACGGTCATCTCGTTACGTTCTTAGATACTCCAGGTCACGAAGCGTTTACTGCAATGCGAGCGCGCGGAGCCAACGCCACTGATATCGTTATCGTTGTAGTAGCTGCTGATGACGGAGTAATGCCACAAACTGCTGAAGCTGTGAATCACGCTAAAGCAGCGGGTGTTCCAATCATCATCGCTGTTAACAAGATCGATAAGCCGGGTGCGACTCCTGATAAAATTAAACAACAAATGACTGAGTTCGAAATTGTTCCTGAAGAATGGGGCGGAAACACGATCTTCTGTAACGTTTCTGCTCACACCAAACAGGGCATTCCAGAAATGCTTGAGCAAATTTATTTGCTCGCAGAAATGGAAGAGCTCACGGCAAACCCAGAGCGATCAGCTACGGGAGTTGTGATCGAGAGCCGAATGGACAAAGGCAAGGGTGCAGTTGCTACTCTCCTTGTTCAAGATGGAACTCTTAAAGTTGGCCAATCAGTAGTGGTTGGAACTATCGCTGGTAAAGTTCGAAGCTTAACTAACGACAAAGGCGAGCGCGTAAAAGAGGCTGGCCCGAGTGTTCCGGTTGAGATTCAGGGTTTACCTGATGTTCCATCAGCCGGTGACCGTTTCGACGTTGCTGAAAATGAATCAGCGGCAAACGATCTTGCTAAGACTCGAAAAGACCGCGCACTTGCGGCCAAAGGTGGCGGCGAGTAAATGTCACTTGAGCAAATCTTCTCGAAGATGCAGCAGGGTGATCTTAAAGAACTTCCAATTGTTCTTAAGACAGACGTTGCCGGATCAGTAGAAGCTATCAAAGGCATGTTCGAGAAAATCGGCACTAGCGAAGTGAAGATTAAACTCGTTCACTCAGCTGTGGGCGGCATTAACGAATCAGACGTGTTGCTTGCAAGTACCGCTAAAGGTTT
>JAYSYM010000453.1:0-3947 GCA_043727635.1 Bdellovibrionales bacterium
TTGAACGAGGGTGATCCATCGCAATGCCAGTGACGTCAGCTTTGCGATCTTGAGTGATCGGCGTGAGTTTTTTGTTTGCGAGACGGTACACACGGTGGAAGTCGCCTAGTTTATTTGTTCGCACGATCAAATCGTCAGTTTTTGAACTAAACAGAGCTTCATATTCGATTTTTTCATCTTGACCAAGAACGGGAGTCAGCTTCTTGGTCTTCTCATCAAAGGTGAAAAACTCTCGGCTCAATGAGCCGGTTGCTTTCGCGAGAAGAAGTAAGCCATCGTCGCGCTTATCAGCGACGTACCAAATGCCCGGCTGATCGAAGATCAACTGTTTTTCTTTTGAGCGGAGTGAGTATTTATAAATCGCGTATGACTCTGGTTTAATGTCATTAGCGGAGTAGTAAAGATTTTCGCTGTCTTGATCAATCCAATTCAGACCTGTTTGGACTTTGGCTTTGTGCTGAATCTCAATCAAGCTACCACCGGAAGGGGACTGCAAATATAGCCCTGGGTTTTCCTCGCCGTTGCGGTCTCGAGACAACACAAGCCATTTTCCGTTGGGAAGAACGCCAACAACTTGAGTCTGATCACTGCCACCAGTCATTTGCGTCGGAAATTTTTGAGGTCCTGTGAGTTTCCAAACTTGCGATGTGCCGGTTACGCGCCAGCCGAAAAACATTTCGCTTGCATCAGGTGTAACCATTCCCATTCCTGGCGACTTGATATCGAGCATTGATTGAATTCGCCGACTTACTTCTGGAGGCAATGAAGGTGCTGCGTACTTCTGAATTGTTTCTGCACTGAGGCTTTCAGAGCCGTGGCCAGAATACCCGCCACTAGAAGGCTTTGAGTCTTTTGCTGTGGCAGAACAGTTGATTGTAGCAAATGAGATCGCGATAAGTAGTAGTCGAGTTTTCATTTCGAAATTTGAACAAACACGGATGTGAGTGTCTAGTCCGAATACGAGGTGTCGTAAGATGACTTTCAACATCATCCGCGCGAGGCTTAAGTTGTGTCAGATGCAAAGGATCTTTTCTCAGCTCAAGCCTCAGATTATGCGAAGTATCGCCCAACTTATCCCCAGGCCCTCTTCACTTATTTAACGAACTTATCGCCTCATCGAAAAGTCGCGTGGGATTGTGCGACGGGTAATGGTCAGTCAGCTTTTGAGCTCGCGAAGTTTTATCAAACCGTGTTCGCAACTGACTTGAGCCAGAAGCAAATTCAGCAAGCCAAAAAACATCCGCAGATTAGATATAGCCAAGGACGCGCTGAACAATCGGGATTGCCACCAGGAAGCGTTGATCTAATTACTGTCGCACAAGCTTTTCACTGGTTTGATCATCGATTGTTTTTCAGAGAAGCGAGACGAGTGATCCGACCTGACGGCGGCTTACTCGCGGTGTGGATGTATGAGCATTCAGTAATCAACAAGAGTGTTGACGAAGTATTGAGAGATTTTCACTCAGAAGTTGTTGGTAAGTATGGTGAGAACGAGCTGAAAACATTCAAAGCAAACTTTCAGAAGATGAGTTTGCCGATACAGGAAATCATTCCGCCAACATTCGAAATGAGTCGAATGTGGACCCTCGAGCAACTCAAGGGTTACCTTTTTACCTGGTCAGCAACGCAAACTGCGATAAGAAAAACAGGTAAGAACCCAGTTGAACAGTTGAGCTCGCGCATAGATGCCGCCTGGGGTGATGCCAACCTCACCTACGAAGTTCGATGGCCAGTCGTGTTGAGAGTCGGTCGACTTTTCTAAGGGCGTTAGCTATAAGATCGCACACATGGCTTACAATCCAAAAGATCACTATTACCACAAAGCAAAAGAGCAAAACTATGCCGCTCGATCGGTCTTCAAGCTTGAAGAAATCGATGCGAAACATAAGTTGCTCAAGTCTGGGCAGAAGATTTTAGATCTTGGTGCGGCGCCCGGTAGTTGGTCACAGTTTGCTTCAAAGAAAATTGGCGAGAGAGGTCGAATTCTTGGCATCGACCTTTCACCAGTGAATGTGAAACTAAAAAATGCCGAATTTATTCAAGCCGATCTTCGTGATCTCAATCTCGAACAAATCTTTGCTGAGCATGGCTTTAACGAGCCTTTCGATTTAGTGCTGTCAGACATGGCTCCTAACACAACGGGCATTCGATTCACTGATCAAGCTCGGTCGATGGAGCTATGTGAATTGGCGCTCAATGTGGCGCGCCGATTTTTGAAGCCCGGTGGGCACTTTGTCTGCAAACTCTTCCATAGCGACGAGTTTCAAACCCTCCGAGACGCGATTAAGAAAGAATTCGAGCAGTTCAGTGCGGTTAAGCCCGATAGCACTCGAAAGATCAGTAAAGAGATTTTTCTGGTCGGGCTAAAAAAGCGAGCGACTTAAGCCATTTCGTTGGGTAAGGTAGCGCAAATGAAAACTAAAGCGATAAGCAGGGGGCCATAATGGCAAAAAAGAAAGCGACTAAGAAGAGAAAGCGTAAGAACTTGCACCACAAGAAAAGACTACTTCGCAAGAAGCGTCTAATTAAACAGAAGAAAAGAACTTAATTTTCTTTCAGAGGTGAGGCCGATGAAGCGCGCAAAAGATTTTTTCCAATGGCGACCGCATCCCTGGCACGGGATCTCGAGTGGAAGAAATCCTCCACGCGATGTCACGGCCTACATCGAGATCACTCCCGCCGACGGGATGAAATACGAAATCGACAAAGAGACAGGTTACTTGAAGGTCGATCGACCGCAGCGAACTTCTTCTCTTCCTCCAGCACTCTACGGCTTTATTCCTCAAACATACTGCGGCGACCGTGTGAAGCGACTTGCTCCCACAGCCAAAAGTGGCGACGGTGATCCGCTCGATATTTGTGTTTTGAGCGAACGACCCATCACTCGAAACGAAGTTCTAGTTCCTGCAAGAGTCATTGGTGGCTTGCGAATGATTGATCGGGGCGAAGCTGATGACAAGATCATCGCAGTGCTAGAGAGCGATCCCTACTGGGACGACATTAAAGACTTAAGCGATCTTTCGGAAGTCATAAAATCGCGGCTTTTCCATTACTTCATGACCTACAAAATGATTCCTGGCGGAAAAGAATCACCAGTTAAGCTCGGAACCTTCTACAATGTGAAACACGCAGAGAAAGTTATTCGCGCAGCGATGCTCGACTACGAAGAAATGTTTGTCTCAAAAGCTTCGCGGGCAAAAAAGTCTACTGAGTAGACTAAAGTAGCTTTTCAATTTCTTTTTCTAAATCCTCAGGCTTCGTATTCGGCGCAAATCTGGCTACAACTTTTCCAGATCGATCGACTAAGAACTTAGTAAAGTTCCACTTGATAGCTTCGGTTCCTAAAATTCCTGGCTGCGAACTTTTCAAAAAATCAAAGACAGGTGCGGTCTCGCCGCCATTTACATTTACCTTTGCAAAGAGCGGAAAGCTCACGTCGTAATTCGTTTTGCAAAAATTTTGAATCTCTTGCTCATCGCCGGGCTCTTGCGCGCCAAATTGATTGCAAGGGAAGCCAAGGATCTCAAGACCACGCTCTTTAAATTTACGGTAGAGGTTTTCAAGGCCTGTGTACTGGGGAGTGAATCCGCATTTGCTTGCAACGTTCACTACTAAAAGAACTTTGTTCTTGTAAGGAGCAAGCGTTGTTTCAGAGCGTTTGATATCTTGAACTGGAATTGAGTAAATGTTTTCGGCCATAGCGAACACAGTACTAATCTAAATTACTGGTGTAAAGGCTCGTCTTAATTTGCGTAACTTGCGCAATAACCGGTAGATCATGCATCTGCATCGCTCGATCGAAATTGAGCATCGAGTTAAATCGAGTTTTTCCAACTAAATCATCGCTGTACGATCCAGTTAAACTAATCAAGTCGATAATCTCTCTCGGAGTTTTAAGGTCGCCTCGCGACAACAGAAGCCTTGCGGCAAGAGACGACGCATTGGCG
>JAYSYM010000454.1:0-1177 GCA_043727635.1 Bdellovibrionales bacterium
AAGATGCAGCTTTCTGCCGCTAGTCCGTTCTGGCAAAAGCTCGTCGATCAAGAACAACGCGGCCGTGCCGATCGCGCTCGTCAGTGGGTCGATGAAGTGAGAAATCGCTGTGAAAGCACAGCAAAGCTTCCGGTAGCCTACAATGATTTCTGGGAATCGATCGGTGAGAGCAAAGGTTTCGCTGGTTGCATTTACAAACTTGCAGAGCTGAACCAAAAGCAAGCCGTTGATCGCACGTGCGACAAGCTTTGCCCTGGTCACTACCTCGAAGAAGCAGTGGGAATTACCTTCTCACTTTTAACTGGCGACTTAAGCGGTGAAACTGGAGCAGTTTTCCCGAACACTTGTAACCATGTACGCGATGCTCAACATCCAATGGTTTCAGACGTAATGGATTGCCTCACGCAACACTCGCCTCGCTTTAGAGATAAGCTCCGCAAGCAATATAGCTGTGACTCACTTAGCCTCGCTTCAAATTCTGAAGACTAACGTGCTAGAATTCTAAAATGAATCGAGCTCAAAAACGTAACCAGTTGCTTGGTGCCGGCGCATTTCTCTTCTTGGCACTTTTAATTGGAATTTTCTTTGCCACTGACTCGCTCAGAGATCTTGATTCAATGCGCGCAGCGATAGCGAGCATCTCTAGCTATGCAAACGCTCAACCTACTTTAGCGAAAGTAGTTTTCTTCACTAGCTACCTCTTCGTTGCCACCTTCGCCATCCCAGTTACGATTTTTCTAACTCTTTTAGGTGGCGCACTTTTCGGTGTAATCGAAGGAACTTTGTTGAACTGGCTGGCTTGTTCAGTCGGAGCTACCTTCTCTTTCCTAATAGCGCGCCCTGCTTACTAAACTCAAGTCACCGGCTCTTTTTCCCTCTTCCCGTGTCTCGGAAAAATGGTGGAGAGAGCAGGATTCGAACCTGCGAAGGCATAGCCAGCAGATTTACAGTCTGCCCCCGTTAGCCACTTGGGTATCTCTCCTGAAGCAGACTGAAAAGAAAATGGAGCTGACTATGGGACTCGAACCCGCAACCTGCTGATTACAAATCAGCTGCTCTACCAATTGAGCTAAGTCAGCACTTGAACTACGCCGCCTTCGTGACCTCTAATTTTGTGAAATTAAAAGACTCTTAGGAGGTATCCTCTTTGCAGTAACCGCAATTTCTATTGAAATCC
>JAYSYM010000455.1:0-11854 GCA_043727635.1 Bdellovibrionales bacterium
TTCAAGGCGTCGGTTTTCGCAGATTTGTCTGCATAAGGGCTCTTGAGATCGAGCTAAATGGATGGGTTCGCAATCTTGCAGATGGGCGCGTCGAAGTGCTCGCTGTGGGAACGGAAGATCAGCATCGGAAGTTGCGGCTTGAGTTGAATAGAGGTCCCGCATCCTCGTTTGTGGAAAAAGTTGAGGAAAACAAGGTGACTCAGGCACTTCAATCACCGACATTTGAACAAGTGGCAACCGGAGATCGACCATGGCAAGAAAACTCTTAGTCTTTATCTTAATTTTTTCATTTACGGCTTCGGCGTTGGCTCAGCAGCCGCCGGCTACTCCTGCGGGTGAAGATGGAACTACGAAGTCTCGAATGGGCGGTCCACGTCGACAGCTTGCGACAATTTTGTTTGCAGGTCTCGGCGGATCGATTTTGGGATTAAGCACATTAAGCTTTTACGGTCGGCCGCAAGATAAATTGCAAAACATCGCTGTTGGTTTCGCGATCGGTGTGATCGTGGGAACAGTTTACGTCACTTACAAGGCAGCCAACAATCCGCAAGAGCTATACGGCAAAGAGTACACGCCGGAACTTGAAAAAATGGCTCAGGCACAACTACTACGGGCAACAGATCCAACTCCTCTTAGCGCTTCCTACTCGTTTGATTTCTAAATGAGTCGCAAACGATTTTATATTTTTACAGCAGTAGCGATCGCGGCCATCATCGGGGCGATTTACTATTATTCTGGAAGTAACGATCCAATCCCTGCACGCCAACGTTTCGAAGATATCTTCGATGAGTCTCCAAGCGTTTCGTGCTCGAACCTGGTGTTAACAGCTTGGAGCAACAACCAACTACAAGTTGCAGATGAGCTGAAGATTGCGATGAATGATGTGCTTCACGCTCGTGGGGTGACCGCACCGATTGCGCAAAAACAGTTTGACGATCTTGTCGCTGAAAATGATACGCAGTTCAAAGAGCTTTTTACTCGCGCAGAAAATAACTTTTACGTATTGTGTGAGGCTGTTTTCTTGAAATATTTCGAGCAGTGCGAAGAAGAGAATTCGAATCAATCCGATTTTTTGAAGTGCTGGGTTGATAGCAGCAGTTCAGATGGGCAAAGAGCCCTGTACCAATCACTCACGGATAATTTGATTTTGCCTGACGTTGAAGAAGAGCCGGTTGACCCGGCTCCCTCTGAAAAAGACTAACTTGTTTTCTTGAACATTGATGGAGTCATGTTCGGAGTGCCGGGAGGTTTTGGCTGCGGACTCTGTGGACTGCTGCTTGGTGACGAAGAACTTTCTTCCCCGCCAAGTTTACCCATAAAGTCTTGTGCAGTTTTCTTTGAGATCTTTCCCTGCTTCAAAAGCTCATCGATACATTGTTCGTAAGTTTGCATCCCGATGCCACGACCAGTTTGCATAGCCGACGGAATTTGGAATGTTTTAGCTTCACGAATTAAGTTCGCAACGGCTTTGTTGACCACTAAGACTTCAAGCGCAGCGACTCGTCCGCCGCCTTCTTTAGGTAAGAGCGATTGGCAAACTACTCCACGCAAGCTTTCAGAAAGCATCATGCGAATTTGCGCCTGCTGACCTGACGGGAAAACGTCGATAATGCGATCGACAGTTTTGTGAGCGGTATTTGTGTGAAGTGTTCCGAAAACTAAGTGACCTGTTTCTGCCGCAGTTAATGCTAGCTGAATTGTTTCTAAGTCACGCATCTCACCTACGAGAATGATATCTGGATCTTCCCGAAGAGAAGCCTTTAGCGCATTGGCAAAAGATTTCGTGTGAGAGCTAACTTCACGTTGGTTGATCAATGATTTGATGTTCGGGTGAACAAACTCCACCGGATCTTCAATCGTAAGAATGTGAGTCTTCTCGGTTGAGTTAATGTGGTTGATCATCGCGGCCAAAGTTGTCGACTTACCTGACCCAGTCGGACCAGTCACAAGCACGAGACCTTTTGAAGCATTGATTAAATCGTAGAGAGTCTTTGGAAGCTGAAGATCTTCCATCGTTTTAATTTTCTCTGGAATGACTCGAAACACAGCACCCATACCACGGCGTTGCATAAATACATTCACACGGAAGCGGCCGAGGCCTGCAATCGTGTAACTGCAATCAAGTTCCCAATTAGTTGCGAATTCTTTACGATGCTTCTCAGTCAGAATCTCGAAAATGAGCGCTTGCACTTGATCGTTCGTATAAGGCGGCGTTTCGAGTGGGTGCATATCGCCATGAAGACGAAGGATCGGAGGCGCGCCCGCTGATAAGTGAAGGTCAGATGCGCCTTGTTCCACCATGATTTTAAATAGCTCGTCGATCTTTGCCATTTGTTCCTCGAGTTCATTGCTTTAGCGGCATTGCAAAATTGATTGGCCGCACATGATCTTTTCGGCTTAATATTGTCCGTTATTAAGAAATTACCCCAAGAAATAGCCCAATAAATAGCCGGCCCCCGTGAGAAAGAGGCACCCTTGTCTTCAGAGATTTTGATCAACGTTAGGCCAGTCGAGACCCGCGTCGCGTATATTGAGAATGGCGTTCTGACTGACTTAAAGATTGAGCGAAAAATAGCCCCGACCTTGGTCGGCTCGGTCCATCGCGGAAAAGTTTTGCGAGTTCTTCCCGGCATGCAAGCCGCTTTTGTCGACATCGGTTTAGATCGCGCAGCGTTTTTGTATGTCGGAGATGTTCGCGGCGATATCGACTCTGAACAAGCCGATTATCTTGATGATGAGCAGCCAGTCGACGGAGCTGTTAATGCGTCTGGCGAGAAATCAAGTGGCGAGTCGAGCGCGTCGAAACCTCGCATTCAAGAATTGTTAAGTGAAGGTCAGCAAATTTTAGTTCAAGTAGCAAAAGATCCACTCGGCTCAAAAGGTGCTCGAATCACAACGCACATTTCGCTGCCTGGTCGTCACGTTGTTTACATGCCGACACTCCACCATCTCGGAGTGTCGAGAAGAATCGAAGATCCAACAGAGCGCGATCGCTTAAGACAAATCATCGAGCAGATAGCCCCGAAGGCTGGAGTGATTGTTCGAACAGCTGGCGAAGGAGCAAGTGAAGCTTCACTTCGCTCTGACATCGATTACCTAAATCGCCTGTGGCACGAAGTTCATAAGGCGTACGAAAAGAAAAAGCAGCCCGGTTTGATTCACGCTGAGCTTGATGTGGAATTGCGCGCGCTGCGAGATTTGTTGAGCGAAGAAGTTTCAAAAGTTTACGTTGATGATGAAAACTCTTACGACAAAATCAAAACTTTCATTAAACAGTTCATGCCTCAATACGAAAAGAAAATCATTTTGTACGCTGAGCAACGCCCTCTTTTTGATGAGTACGAAATTGATCTCGAGATTTCTCGATCGATGGAGCGAAAGATTTGGTTGAAGTCGGGCGGATACATTGTCATCGACGAGGCCGAAGCTTTAGTTGTGATCGACGTCAACACCGGACGCTTCGTAGGTAAAAAAGATCTCGAAGATACAATTTTGAAAAATAACCTAGAAGCCGTACGCGAAATTGCGCATGCTTTGAAAGTTCGTAACGTCGGTGGAATAATCATTATCGATTTTATCGACATGGAGAAAGATGCTCACCGCGAAAAAGTCCTTCAGGCTTTGCGGGATGAGCTTGTATCTGACCGTGCGCGCACGGCAGTAGTTTCAATGTCGAATCTGGGTTTAGTTGAAATGACGAGGAAACGCATTCGCCCAAGTTTGATCAAAACTTTGTGCGAGCCTTGTGAATATTGCGAGGGGCGCGGTTACATTAAGCAAAAAGCTACTGTCGCTCATGAAATCTTCCGTGACCTTGAGCGAGAGGGTATGCGCGAGAGCGAAAACGCTACAACCCTCGTGCATTGTAACCCCGCAGTGGGCGATTGGATTTACGAGGAAGAGAGCGAAATGCTTGAGTACGTCGAGAAAAAAATTGGCCGCTCCGTTGTATTAAAGCTCGAACCCGGGTATCACCTCGAACAGTACGAGATTTTCACTGTTTAGGGGCCGATATGAAGAAGCAGATTTTTGAGGGCGGCGACGCAGGCTTAGTCGACGCAGTTAACAAGTGGGGCGCTCAAAAAGTTGCCCAATATAATCCGAAAACTTTATTTCTTCCCACTGGTGGAACACCGATTCCACTCTACAAAGCCTGGGAACAAAATCCTCCGACGTTTCTAAAAACTCTAAAACTTTCGCAGCTCGATGAAGTGATCACCGGTCCTGAAACTGGAGTGTTCGAGCGATTCTTCGCAGACAGCCTTCCGACGTTCGCATCACAATTTATGAACTTCAAGGAAGTACAAGGTCCGCCAGATTTAGTAATTCTCGGAATCGGAATGAATGGGCACGTTGCGTTTCATGAACCAGGATATCCTCGCACTCTCGAGCGTGGCGAAGTAGTAGTTGCTGACGAAGATTGCGACGCAATGAAAATGCCTCACGGAACAAAAGCAGATACTTTCGGTACTGGCAGCTTTATGAAATCAAAAGCGATCCTCCTTCTCGCTCGCGGCAAATCGAAAAAAACTTTACTCAACAAACTTTTCAACGATCCAAAGTTTGACGTGCCAGCAGCGTACCTACGAGACCATCCGGACTTTACAATCCTCATGGATCAAGATGCCGACCCGACAAACTAAGCCAAAGACAAAACCAGTACTGATTATACATGGTGGAGCTCGCGGTCGTTATGCAACTAGCGAGATGGCCACGCTCTTTACAAAAACAATTGGCGAAATTCTCGACGACGCTTACGCAATTCTCGAGCGAGGCGGTTCGGCAATGGATGCTGCCGCCAGAGCGGCATCACTCCTTGAAGATCATCCGATCTTCAATGCTGGTCGTGGATCTAAAATTCAAGCTGATGGCAAAATTCGCATGAGTGCGAGCATCATGGATGGCGCAAAACAAAAGTTCTCAAGTGTCTTCAACATTGAAGGTTTGAGAAATCCGATCGCTCTAGCAAAACGTTTGAACTCACAACCGTACCGAAACATGGCGGGAGTAGGCGCGATAGCAAAAGCTAAAGAATGGAAGCTCGAGTTCCGCTCGCCATTCACAAAAGGTAGAAAAGAAGAATGGCTTCAAGACAAAAAAGGCAAAACCGGAACTGTCGGCGCTGTCGCCCTTGATTCAAAAGGAAGAATTGCTGCTGCTACATCAACTGGTGGTCGCGGAATGGAATGGCCTAACAGAGTAAGTGACTCACCAACCGTTGCCGGCAATTACGCAAACGAATTCATCGGGCTGAGTGCGACTGGCGTCGGAGAAGAAGTAATTGATTTTGCTCTCTGCGCGAAAGTTGCAACTCGAGTTGAAGATGGTATGTCGGTAAAAGATGCGATGAAGAAAAGTTTCAAAGAAGCTAAGAAGCACAAATACTCATTCGGGGCTATTGCGCTCGGAAGTGACGGATCTTACTCAGCACTCACTCTAACAAAGTGCATGCTCTGGGGTGTGCGGACTTCGAAAGAGACAAAGATCACCTTCGAAGCTTAGCTGCTTTGGCCTATCGGCGGGCTTTCACGCCACGTACTTGAACAGCGCGACCAATCTCAACACCACAGCCGTTGTTAAGCTGCGCGTAGAAAACTGAACCGTCGAGATCGTCTTTAATTTTCTCAAGAGTGTGCGACAGCATATTGAAAGCGAAGTCTTTCGTGTACTTATCTTTTTGAGTGTTCTTAACGATTTTCGTCGACTGAGCGATTAGAGCCTTGGCCTCAACTGTTCCCGAAGAGTTTCCTTCGACCTTCTCCATCAAAGTGATCCCAATTGGAGTTAGCTTCATCGAAAGTTTCAATTTCTCGTTAAACGAAAGTTGATGGTTAGTTCGCAAGTTATGGTATTCGGTTTTCCACAGGTTCTTCACGCGCTCGATTTGCCCTAAGTTCTCACAGCGCTGAGACTGCTTTGCAAAAGCCTGAGAACCGACAACCGTAACTGCCAAAATCGAAAGAAGAATCCGTTGCATAGCCACCTCGTACTGGAGCTAGTGCAATCCAACCCAGGCTCAGGCCGAATCAAGACGTTATAGGGAAGATAATAGCTGATCCGGCGTTAGGCGTTTAACAGGTGTATAAAGACCTTACACGTCGCGGTCATTCCACTTGCGACTCTCGAGCGACAATGGCAAAAGTTCGATCGTCTACAAACAAGGAGATCCGATGACTTTCGCTAGAGCACTTTTCACGATTGCTGCAACACTAGTTTTGTTATCAGCTTCCGCTTTCGCAAGCTTCAGCATCAACGGCCCAAGCCGCATTGGCGTTCCGCTCGATAAACCATTTGTTTATTTGATTCCAGCTACAGGCGACGGAAGTTTTGGGTACATGGCTGGCGGCCTTCCTCGAGGGCTCAAACTTAATAGCAAAACGGGCGTCATCACGGGTTCAGCAAAAGACGAAGGCTCACATCAAGTTCTCTTCACGGCTTACTCGCGCTCAGGTTCATCGAACAAAAAAGTTGAGATGGTTGTAAGCGCCAGCCAGTCGGTCATGTCACTCACGCCAATCATGGGTTGGAATCCTTGGTACGTCTGGGGATGCAACATCGACGACAAAAAGATTCGTCAAGCCGCGGACCTGCTCGTATCAACTGGTTTGGCAGCTTACGGTTACAACTACATCAACCTCGATGATTGTTGGCAGGGTAAGCGCAATGCAAATGGAGAGATGGTTCCTAACGAACGTTTCCCCGACATGAAAGCATTGGCTGATTACGTTCACTCAAAAGGTCTTCGCATCGGTATTTACACAGGGCCCGGCCCAAAAACTTGTGCTGGCTACCAAGCAAGCGAAGGTCACCTCGAAAAAGACGTCATGACTTACGCAAAATGGGGAATGGATCTCATCAAGTATGACTGGTGTAAGCCTCAACCAAAAGAAGCAGCTCCGTACATCGCAGCTTACAAAGAGATGACAGAAATTCTTGCGAGTTCTCCGCGCGCAATGGTTCACATGATTTGCCAATACGGAAACGGTGAGCCTTGGAAGTGGGGCGCCGAAGTTGGCGGCAACATGTGGCGCACGGATCACGATCTAGCTGATACATGGGAAGCAGTTCTACGTAATGGGTTTAACCGAGTTCCACTCGCATCGTACGCAAAGCCTGGTCACTGGAATGACTTAGACATGCTGATGGTTGGTAAAGCCAATTGGCCAGTGCGACTTGGGTCATACACGATTCCAAGCGATCCTCCTCGCCCAACTAAACTTACAAATGACGAGCAGCTCACGCACCTTTCGCTTTGGAGCATCATGGCTTCTCCTCTGCTGTTCAGTGGAGACCTTGCGCAACTCGATGCACACGCACTCCGAATGCTGACTAACAAAGAAGTTTTAGCCGTGAACCAAGATTCACTCGGCTCACCAGCTAAACGATTGCGAGATTCAAACGGACAACAAGTAATAGGTCGCAAACTTGCTGATGGCTCGGTTGCGCTCGCATTTTTCAACCTCAATAAAACGCCGCAGAATATTCGCTTCGAATACAAAAACCTCGGCCTCCCAGCGCAACGCCAAGTGAAAGTTCGTAACCTATGGAGTGGCCGCGAACTGCTCTCAGAGCCGCACCAAACGGCGATCAAGGCAGACGTTCCTGCCCACGGTGTTGAGTTCATGAAAATCTCCACCCAGTAGGTAGTTCATACCTTTTGGTAGCGCCGATGCGTTACGGGCACGGGTCTCATTTTGAGAATCAGGCCTCACTGTTTAGTTTCTCATTTACATACGTGTACCCTGTAGACACCTAGCTCTAACTGTTTCGAGTTGGAGCGGCCCATATATTGAAGTGTTAGAAGTTGCTCACAAACCAAGGGGTTGGATTTGAAAAGCGTTCTTTTAACAGTCTGTCTTTTGACTTCATTAGCTTCGGAAGCTCGCGACGTAAAAATCGTTGTCTTGCGAGAACCGGCGTCAGCTGTAGAACTCACTGGGTTCAGCGAGGCTCTCTACGGGAAGAAGGTTAAAACCTGTTTTTCAGGAGCGAGTAATCAAGTTTGCTCTGAAGTTAAAACTTCAATCAAGCGAGCGAACAAAGACCTTACTGAAGCTGGTGCGGCTCAGCGTTTCAGCGTCGTGACGTGCGCTCAAAACCCAAATCGCGCAATGGTGATCTACTCGTTGCGCCCAGCTCGTGAATCAGCGCAGAAGCTTGCGCCGAAAGCACGTAAAACTGTGTTTATTGACCGCTGTGCCGACGAATCTCAGCCGCAGAAGCAGCAAATCGCTTTATCTCTTTCAAATTAGACTGAATTCGATTCTAATTTCCCCATGAGTTGTCGGGGGATTGCCAATCTCATTTTATCGTTTCTCTTTTTCGTGAGCTTCACTGCTCATGCAAAAACTCATGCTCCAACAAGCAAAGCCGAGTTTTGTGAAAACCGAAAAGACACGCACTACTTCCGCGAACTTTCCTATGACAAAGAAAACTTATTAACTTTCAAAAATCGCGGCGGACTTTTAAATAAGGGAGTTTGTTGGTGGCACAACTTATTTCAACGATCAGCTCTTTACCTCGCAGTTTTCAAGCCTGAACTTCCAAAACCAAACAAGGTTTTAGCTCGAAAAATCATTCACGCAATTGCTTCGGGGAGACGGGTAGTTGAAATTCCTGGCTACGACAACTTAAGCGGGTTCTCAAAGGATTGGGCTCCAGAAATTCAATCAAAGCTCGAAGCTTGGCAACGTGAAGATGGTTTTTTGAAGTTCGCATGGATTCAAGGTTTGTCTGGAAACTATCACGCTGATCCGAAAGTGATCGCCGCAACTTTGAACTATTCCATTGCTCAAGCCGAACAAGCGGGACAGATCAATTGGACGATGTGGCAACTCAAAGGGATCACCGCTCACGCATCACTCATGATCGGCGGCGAGGTCCTCAACACGAGTTACAGCGCTCATCACATCGATAGCAATTTCCCAAATGTAATTCGCGCGATGAGCTGGCAACCACCAGCTCGATCAGTCGATAGTTACTTCGGAAAATTTGTTCCGTACATCGCTCGCAAAAGTGACCTGCCTGCGTTCAAAACTGCCGGCGATCAGTACTGCTTAAGCCGCTCGTACGACCACGACTTCATTTACGAGCAACTTTCAAACCACATCGATTAATCATTTAAGTTTTGCAGCAAGCTGTCTCAGCTCGGCAAGTGCGCGTCCTGACATTTCGGCCTCTTGATTCCATCGACCCTTGTACTTTTCGAACTTTTTGTTGTTACGAAGCTTTTCCGAATAATTTATTACGTCGCTCGGCTTTTCTTCTCCGAGACCGGGAAAGTCTGCTCGCATTTCCTCAGGAAAAGTTGTTTTGGCCTCAGTAGTGAGTCGAGCTTTGAGTGCCGCTAAACTTTCAATTTCGTCTGGCCCGCTACCAGCAGAAAATATTTTCGAACTATAAATTTCGCCAAGAATTGCAGCGTCGATCATCGCTTCGATAAACATCTCGTACTTTGAACTCTGAATAACATTAGTCAAAGTACTTTTGATGACAGCTTTTTCTGTCTCTGAAGCTTTGTTCGACTTTGCAAACTCGATCAATTTGCTCGTGAGATGTCGGCGCAACATTCCGCAATTGGTGTGATCCATGTAGTGCGGTAAAGCACCCGCCGGATCCACTTTTAAAGCCGCGCGTATGACATCAAGATCTTTAGCTGCCGGAGACTTGATCTCGTTGAGCATTTCAACGGCTCGATCGACTCGCTCCTTCGGTAATGGCTTCTTTTCGAGCTTCCATTTTCCATACTCCGCCTCGCCGGCCTTACAATTTGCTCGCTCGCTCGGAATCGACTTCATCTGTTCAACGGCGCTACTTTCGTTGGCAGAATTGGCTGAGAACGAAAATACGAGGGATAGAAGTAGGTTGGTAGCGGTCATGGAGTCTCCTTTTGGCTTTGGAAGAGGCTAACAGAGCATCTGCTAAGCCGTCCAATTTACTGCTGAAAAGGTTGACACGAGTCGGTGCTGCGTGGCAATTTGCTCTCTCTTTTATACCTCGAAAAGTAGAGTTTGGTGGAGGCCACGATGTACGCAATTATCCGCGCCGGCGGGAAACAATATAGAGTTCAAGCGGGTGAAACAATCCGTGTTGAGAAGCTGGAAAAAACTCTAGGCGAAACCTTTGATTTGACTGATCTTTTAATGGTTGGCGGAGACAAGACTTTCTCTGGCTCAGCACTTAAAGACGCGAAAGTAACTGTAACGGTAACTCGTCAGGCTCAAGCGCCAAAAATCATCGTATTCAAAAAGAAGCGTCGTCAGGGCTATCGCCGTATGCACGGTCATCGCCAACTTTTCACTGAGCTTTTTGTTAACTCAATCACTTCTCCAGAAGGTCAGACTACAAAAACAGATATCAAAGCTGTTATTGTTGACCCAATGAAGAACCAAGAGCGTAAAGATATTCACGCTGCGAAAATGGCTGATGAAAAACCAGTGCGAAATCGCCGATTACGTGGACCTGGCGTTTACGATAAACCAACTAACAAAGCATTAGCTGCTGCGGCTGTTGGCGGAAAAAAGAAAACTGCTAAGAAGAAGACTGCGAAGAAAGCTTCTGGCAAAAAGAAAACAGCGAAAAAGAAAACATCTAAGAAAAAGTAATTAAGGACGAGGTTAGTCATGGCAAGTAAGAAGGCCGCAGGTAGTACAAAGAACGGACGCGACAGTCACAGTAAACGTCTTGGCGTTAAATGTTTCGGTGGCGAAAAAGTAAAGCCAGGCACAATCATCATTCGTCAGCGTGGAACTAAATTCCACATGGGCGTAAACGTTCGCATGGGCCGTGATTTCACGATCTATTCGATTATCGATGGCCAAGTGAAGTTCGAAAGACTCGATAAAACGCGTTCAAAAGTTAGCGTTTATCCAGCAGCAGCAGCTAAAGCTTCAGCTTAATCAGCTAATACTTAAGCTCACAAATAAAAGTAGTTCATGAAGAGCAGCTCTATTGGCTGCTCTTTCTTTTTGGATTGATGGTCTAAGGTTTATGAAATTCGTAGATGAAGTTTCCATGACAGTTAGTTCAGGTAAAGGCGGACCCGGAAAGGTCAGCTTCCTTCGTGCGTCCGGAACGCCTCGTGGCGGGCCAGATGGCGGAGAGGGTGGTCGCGGTGGTCACGTGATTTTCAGAGTAAATCCACAGCTCAACACGCTAGTTGAGTTTCGCTATCAGAAAAAATTCGTTGCTCAGGATGGCGAGTCGGGTGGCGGCACGCTGATGAGCGGTGCTGACGGAAACGATTTATTTTTATCAGTTCCTCCCGGAACACTTGTTAGAGACGCAGAGAACGACGAGGTTCTTGCGGATTTAAGCACTCCAGGTGAGTACGTGTTCTTGACCGGCGGACGCGGCGGACAGGGAAACGAATTCTTTAAAACGAGCGTGGTCCAAGCTCCCGACAAAGCGCAGCCCGGAGAGGCTGGCCAGACTCGCTCAATCAAGCTTGAATTAAAATTGATCGCTGACGTTGGCGTCATTGGTTATCCGAATGCGGGCAAATCAACTTTCATTTCTCGTATCTCTGCCGCTCGCCCAAAAATCGCTGATTATCCATTTACTACTCTAGTGCCGAATCTTGGCGTTGTTCGTATCGACGAAGAGCGCTCAATGGTTGTTGCCGATATTCCTGGTCTCGTGCCGGGAGCTCATAAGGGTGTTGGCTTAGGCACTCAGTTCTTGCGTCACATCGAGAGAACTACAGTGTTTGTTCATTTAGTTGATGTAAGTGGATCATCAGGCCGTGACCCCGTGAAAGATTTTGGCGACATCATGGAAGAACTTCGAATGTACGACGAGAGCAAGCTCGGTCAGCATGATTATCGGCCGTTAATGAGTCGCAAACAATTAGTGT
>JAYSYM010000456.1:0-1175 GCA_043727635.1 Bdellovibrionales bacterium
AAATTCCGGGTTGGTTGCAAGCTGATCATGGCGCCTTCAAAGGCACCGTGAAAGATGCTCCAAGCCGCGAGAACATCACGCTCGCTGTCGAAGAAAACATGATCGTCGAATACTACTCGCGATAAAACGCGTACCGGAAGTGACTCTAAGACTGAGTCGCTTTCGATAGTTTCGATGAAGCTTCAGTAAATAATGAGACGATTAGGCTAGGAGACAAAGAGTGCAAGGTCATAACCATCAAGGCGCCAGTCAGAGTATGAGCCACGGAAGCATGCAAGAACATTACTATAAGTTCTGGCGCGACCTGATTAAGCCAAAGGGTTACGAGGTCGAACGCGAAACGTTGTCGGATGAGTACGGTAAGTTCATCATCCGTCCATTGGAGCGCGGTTACGGCGTAACTCTTGGAAATTCACTTCGTCGAATTTTGTTGAGCTCGATGATGGGCTCGGCAGTTTCGGCTGTGAAATTCGAAGGAATTTTACATGAATTCTCGACGATGCCAGACGTTCGTGAGGACGTAACTGATATCATCTTGAATTTGAAACAACTGCGTTTCAAGCAACATAATCCAGAAGCTCAGACGATTCGCATCACGAAGTCTGGCCCAGGTGTGGTGACAGCTCGAGATATTCAAGTGAACGATAAAATCGAGATCTTGAATCCCGACCAGGTCATCTGCACGCTCGGCCCAAATGCGAAGTTCTCTTGCGAGCTCTTCGTTACTTTTGGTCGTGGCTATGTTTCGGCCGACGAGAATGCGCACCAGTTGCCAGTTGGCTTCATCGGTGTTGACGCTCTTTACAGCCCGATTCGCAAAGTTAATTATCACGTTTCAAACGCGCGTGTTGCTCAACGTACTGATTACGATGCGCTCACGTTCGAAGCTTGGACGGATGGTTCTTTGAAGCCAGAAGAAGCCGTGGCACTCGCGTCGAAAATCATGAAAGAACAGCTTCAGATTTTCCTCACGTTTGATGAGGCAATGGAACCTACAGAAGAGCAAGAAGTGAAGTCGTCACCTGTTTTGAACGAGAACTTGTTCCGTTCGGTTGATGATCTCGAGCTTTCTGTACGATCAGCGAATTGCCTAAAGAACGCGAACATCCGATTCATCGGTGAACTCGTTTCTCGCAGCGAAGCTGAGATGTTGAAAACTAAAAACTTTGGACGCA
>JAYSYM010000457.1:0-1172 GCA_043727635.1 Bdellovibrionales bacterium
TAATCATCGTCGACAACCAAGATGACTTCAGCGGAAACGGCCGATGCACTGGCTGTAACAATAACCAACGCTACAACTCTCCGAACTTAGACGCTGTAAGTGTATACAAAGACTTTCTTGGAACGCTCACAGGCACGAGCGGTTCGAGCGCTCGCTTCAACATCTCTGCAATGACTCAAAGTGCACAGCCCTGCCAGGGCGGTCAGACCATGACTCGCATTATGGAGTTAGTAACGAGCACTAATGGAATCATCGGTGATATTTGCCAAGCAGATTTTGGCACTTCGATGGCTGAGATGTCGAATCAGATTGCGCAACTGAGTACGCAATTCTTTTTGCCGACGGAGCCAATAATTGCATCGATCGTAGTTACGGTTGATGGTTCGACAATTTTGAATGATGGAACTAACGGTTGGACCCACGACGCTGTTGCAAACTCAATTGTGTTTCACGGAAGCTCGATCCCGCAACAAGGTGCGGTAGTCGACGTGAACTACGATCCAGTTACGGTGCTCTAAGGCATAAAACTTGGTTTTACAAAGGAGCGTGCGAGAGCTATTATCGCGAAATTCAAGGATGTAAACTAATGAATTTTCTTTTCGCGATAGTTCTCACTCTAACTGCTTGTGCAACAACGAACTCGAAAGATCCGCTCAGTCTTGCTGAGATGTGGGAAGATGAAATTCTCTACTTCCGTCCCACTGTGAAAAACGATTCCTTCGAATGGAACGGAGTTGCCTACAACTCCAAAGAAAAGCTTTGCTATCAGCTCAAGCAAAAACCTAAAGCTAAAAAAGTTGAAGCAACAAAAGTGAAGTGTGAGAAAGAATTTTTGAGTCGGGCGACTGAGCCATACGAAAAGTTTGCTGACTTTCAAAAGTACAAAGCCAAGCTGATTCAATGCTTGGACTCTAAAAATAAAGAATGCCTAAGAAAGCTTTTCTCTAAAACAATGAAGTCGAGTTTTGGTGATGATGGTTTTGGCGATCGTCGTGATGCGGTTTTCTTAGGGTGGAAAGATGCTGACTACCTGAGGGTGAAACAGCTGCTGCTTAAAGGTGTCGTCTCCGAGGGCGAATACAAAAGATTTCCACCGGAACCAGATGACGATGGCCTCGGATACCGAGGACATTTTGAGAATAAAAACGGTGCGTGGGTGCTAGCAAGTTTTG
>JAYSYM010000458.1:0-3931 GCA_043727635.1 Bdellovibrionales bacterium
AAACTCAGAGTGGGCTGTCGACCCATCATTCAGCTACGGTCAATCTTCGCAAAGTTCCGCGCGTCGTCGCACGACGAGCTCAAGACGCAAAAAAGCCGACTCGAAGTCGGCTTATTATTTTCTGCTTTCGCAGGGGAATTTTTAAGAAGCCCTTCGGGCCGATTGCCGATTACCAGCTAGCCTTAGTAACACCTGGGATTTGACCCATGTGAGCGAGGCGGCGGAACTCTAATCGAGAAAGAGCAAATTTGCCGAGGAAGCCACGTGCGCGACCAGTTGATTGGCAACGATTGCGAACTCGAGCCGGGGCACTGTTCTTCGGAAGTTTGTTCAACTTCGTGCGAGCAGCCATACGAGCTTCTTCAGTCAACTTCATGTTTACAGCGGTATCCCGCAATTCAATTCGTAATTTCAAGTACTTCGCTGAAAGCTTCTTGCGTCGTACGTTCTTAACTCTCATTGCTAATCTAGCCATTAATTATCTCCACAGGAAAATAGCAGAGACAATATTTCGCCCATAATCACCTAAAATTCCAGTACTTTTTTCGCTTCTCGTCGAATATTCGGAGATTCCGAGCTCAGAAAACCTATAAGCGAGGATCTACTCGAGATTATTTAGATATTCAGCGAGCGCCTCGACCTCGGGAGCGAGGTGCGGGAGGGCAGGCATCACATCTGTTGACCGCTTGGGTTTGTAGCCTGCGGGGTACCCTTTAGTAAGCACACGAGCCTTTAAAAGCTCCAGACTTGAACCGGCAACCGCAGGGCCGAGCGGACCATCAAGCTTGGCATTGGCGTTATGGCAAGAGGTGCAATTTGATAAGTACACCTGCTGACCGCGCGACTTCAGCTTCTCCGCCGCCACAACTGTGGGGTCAGTAGAAACCGGTTCATTTCGCGTGCATGACGTAGTCGCAGCACAAATCATGAGCAATACGAATGCGAGTGAGGTGAACCGGATCATAGGAATACTTAAATCAGATGAATAAATGCATGACAAGGACAGTGACGGCCGTGAGAGCAAATCCTAAACCGAGCGCGCCTTTAACAGTCGACATCGGCCCAAGTTTCCCTCTCAGAGCATTCACTTCAACTGCGCCGACGATAATGAACATCGCAATCCAAAGAGCAGTTTGGTTCGATGATTCATCAACTAGGAATGCCCAGTGTGTTGAAGCAGCCATTAAGAACAACATTGGAACTGAAAGTAAAACGTTCGTGCGTGAAGCAACGCTTGCTCGAGCACCGCGCGCCGCAGCCGCTGGATTAGCCGGTTGCCCTGCAGCAGTGTCGATCGCGTTCTTGATAACAACTTGTTGCGCAGGCCAGATCACAAACCAAACGTTGGCCGCCATGACTGTGCCCATCAATCCGCCGATCAAAACCGAAATTCCGCGTGAAGATTCAAAGTACGCGCTGCCGAGCTGGTGACCGTAAGCTGCTAGCAAGATTACTCCAAGCAACCATGTCCAGAGTGCTCCCCATCGGAACCACCAAAGTGCGCGAGGCACTAGTTTCTGAATTGCACCAGAGCGAACCGGAGCTTCAGTCTCAGCAAAGAAAGGTGTTTGAGTGAAGTTGAAGTAGTAAAGATGCCCAATCCAAATCATGCCGGCAAAGATGTGAAGCCAGCGAATCATGAACAAGATTCCGTCCATGCTAAAGAGCGTTGCAAGTGGTGTCATAGTTGTATCCCCCTGTGCTCATGATGGTTTAGAGCAAAGTGCCGCGCAAGATATAAAAACAAGTTTGGAAGTAGAGCATGACGCCGCACACGTCGACGAGTGTCGCAACGAGAGGTGCTGAGGCACTTGCAGGGTCAAGTTTGAATTTTCTAAGGATAAAAGGGAGCATAGCGCCAACAACCGAGCCCATCAGTACCACTCCAACTAAACTGATCGCGACCGCGGAGGCCAGAAGTACGTAATGTTCAGAGTAGATCTGTAAATACGACGGCCAAATATTTGGCCAGAGAACGATTCGAATGAAGCCAATAGTCGCAAGAATTAGTCCGAGACTTGCTCCTGAGATAGTTTCTCTCACCAGTACTCGCCACCAGTCACGTAGTCGCAATTCTTCAAGAGCAAGCGCTCGAATGATAAGTGTTGTTGCTTGAGAACCCGAGTTTCCGCCGCTTGAGATAATGAGGGGAATAAACAGTGCAAGAACGACTGCTTTTTGGATCTCATCTTCGAAGTGAACCATAGCACTCGCTGTGAACATTTCTCCGACAAAAAGAATCGTTAACCAGCTCGCACGCTTTTTAACCATCTCAAAAATTGGAACTTGCGGGTAGGGCGCATCGAGAGCCTCCGTACCACCGAGTTTTTGAATATCTTCAGTCGCTTCTTCGCGAGATACGTCGAGGATATCATCGAGCGTAACAATACCCTGCATGCGATCTTCGGAGTCGACCACCGGCAAAGCATTATAACGATGCTGCGAGAACATCGCACTTACAGCTTCCTGATCCATTTCATCTGGAACTTTCACCAGATCGGTTTCCATGGTCTCAGAAATTTTCGATTCGGCTGGAGCCAGGAACAATGCTCTTAGGGACATTACTCCCAAAAGCTTTTGCTGCGGATCAAGTACGTAAACGTAGTTAACGGGGTTGATAGTGTTCTGAGCTTGCTTACGCACATATCGAATTGCTTCTGCGACCAACATATCTGGTCGCACTCGAGCGAATCGCGAGTTCATCAAGCCACCGGCTTCATCTTCCTTGTAAGAAAGTAGGCCTGTAACTTCGACTCGCATTGTTGGGTCAAGAAGATCGAGGAATTCACGCTTGTTTGATTCGTCAGCTTCTTGAATCACATCGACCGCGTCATCAGGCGGCAGGAAGCGAATCCATAATCGACGCTCGGGCCGAGATAGCTCCACCAAAAGGTCGGCTTGTTCGCGCGCTTTCAGCGCAAACAAAAGCACTTCGGCTTGATCTTGGCTTAATGCTCGAAATTTACTCGCGCGATCTTCCCCAGAAAGATATTGCCATGACCGAAGCAGTACTTCAGCCGGACTCTGGCTTTGGCTCTGGGGTTGTTGATCATCGGGCGTTTCAGACATACCCGAAAGTTACACGGTATACGGTATGCTGTATAGGTTTAAGCGGCCGTTTTGTTAGCTGAATCAGATGCAGCTTCAAGGCGATAGCCCACACCGTAAACAGATTCAATGCGCTCGCTAGTTTTGGAAAGCTTTTTGCGAAGACCACAGATGTGATGATCCACAACCCGAGTTGAAACGTGAACGCCAGCACCCCAAACGTTTTGTAAGATCGTTGCGCGATCAACAATTTGTGCTTGGTTTTGCAAGAAGAGCGTAAGCAGTTTAAATTCAACTGGAGTGAGATCAAGTGTTGTGCGAGTTTCGCCTTCGATTCCGTAAGCCTGTTGCTTTCGCAAATCAACTTCAACTGTTCCAGCACGGAGTGTTGGATTCAAAGTGGTCTGCCGGCGTTTTAATTTTGCGTTGATGCGAACCTGAAGTTCAAGTGGATCGAATGGCTTTGCAATGAAATCGGCAGCACCCATTTTGAAGCCGTTGATTCGAGCCATGACTGTGTTGGTGCTCGTTAAAAGAATTGTTTCAGTGCCTTGCTTTTCCAACTTCTCTGCGTTGTTCGCAAAAAACTCGGCACCGCTTCCGTCAGGTAACCCTAAATCTAAAAGTAAAAGGTCATAGTCGGGATGAGAGTTAAGTAACTCACCTGCAGTCTTTAGATCCATTGCCCAGTCAACCGTGTGGTCGTTGCCTAGTAGGGCGATCACCATACGCTTAATATCAACGCTGTCTTCAACTAGTAATACTCGAGCCATGATTCCTCCAGGACAATTGCACCTAATCTCATCGGGGATCAAATGTTAGGACCTTAAGGTTATCTCGAGAATAATGTGAGAAAGCAGGGATTTGAGTTCGAGTCTCAAGA
>JAYSYM010000459.1:0-3931 GCA_043727635.1 Bdellovibrionales bacterium
AGATTGGTGCTGAGCTAGTAACTTGGCCGAGAGCATTGATCGCATTAGTGTGCTTGAGCAGTGGAGCCGCGCTCTTGCTTGAACCCCGAAGCGGTGCAATTTTTCTCATTGCTTTGGTGCTTCTTCGTGCGGCCTTCATGTTCCATGAGTCAGTTCGCCTGCCAGAAGAGCAGGAGATCAATGACTTCTTCAATGTCGCTACTGGCGGCAAACTTGACCGCGCTTAGTTAACTTATCTAAACATAATTAGAGTTGAGCTCTCCATTCGACGAAGTACTGTCGTTATTGGCGTCTTATGCCAGGAGGACTTCTCATGAAATTCATTTTTTCTCTCGTAACAATACTTCTGCCTCTTTCATCATTCGCTGCTCATCCTTGGACTGACATTCCGGGATGCTACATGACCATCTCTCATAACGGAAACGCTGCAAACACCAACGGTGCGCAAAGTACGATTCGCGATGTTGATGATCTTGCGGTGATTAAGGATATCAAGGGTCAACCGCTCGGCGGTTTAGAGATCATGGTTATGCAGGGCTATGATGCCGCAGCAGACGAAATGAAAATCGATTATCAAGCGGTGCTAACTGGCCGAGGAGATTACACTGTCGCAGCGGACGGCACACGTAACTTCGCCTTTGACGGCTTCATCAGATTCCAAGACAAGCCCCCAATGCGCGTAAAACAAAATTCCTCAGTAAAGTGGATCACTCCAGCGAAACTTCTGTTGAAGACTAAGCGTGTGGTAGTCGGCACCGGCGGTGCTTACGATACCGACGACGCGTACCTTTTGGAGAAGGCTACTTGCCAGAATTAAAAAAAAGCTCCACCTCCGGGGTAGGAGATGGAGCTGAGGTCGGGGATGTTACGGGGCTCTCTCCCACCATGAGAGAAGAGCTGGGTCACTAGGAACTCTTAATTATAAATTTGGACGAGCCGCCGGCATATCAACGGGCTGACCGGCTGACTCTTCAATCGCTTTCAAGAACTGACGGCTAAACTGTGCAAGTGATTCAGCTGGCGCGTCTGTGCGATCAGCAGTGTTGTTCATTGCACTTGTGTTCAACTTTGGATCTTTCAAATCTTGATTACTTGCGAATGAGCGAACACCCATTGTTGATGTGTTCGTTGCAACTGTTCCGTTTGCAGAAACGTTACGATCAAGACTTGCGAGAGCTTTGTACGAGTTAAGAAGCTTCGCTGTTCCTGTTTTAGAAAGAAGAGTTGCGTACTCGTCTCCGTTGCTAAGGATGTATCGTTTTACTTCTGTGTAATCGAAATCACGTTTGTGAGCCATGATCAACGAAGCCACTCCAGCAACAAAGGCTGTAGCTTGAGATGTTCCAGTCATGTAACCGAAACCACCGCCAGGCATTGTTGAGTAAATGTTTTCGCCCGGAGCTGCAAGGTCAACTGTGCGAACACCGTAGTTGCTTGATGCAAGAACTGAAGTGCTTTCACGGTTAACAGCAGTTACAGAGATGATGTTTGGAAGTTCGTAATCAGCTGGGTAGTAGTGCTTATCTTTCTCGTCAGAATTCGAGCGCTCGTTACCAGCAGCTGCGACGAATAAGATACCTTTTTCATTAGCAGCTTTTACTGCTTCATATTCTTCTTGAGAGTATTCTACTCCGCCACCAGAGTAATTAATGATGTGAGCACCCATTTTGGTAGCGTAACGAAAACACTCGATCGTGTTTTTTAAGTTGTTTGCACCGGGAGCTTTTGGATCGTAGTACTTTAAGATCATGAGGCTTACGTGCGGAGCAACACCAGTGATGCCGAAGTTGTTTCCACCAGTAGCACCAACGATACCAGCGATGTGAGTGCCGTGGCCGTGGTTATCGGTTAAGTCGTTGTTGTTAGAAACGAAGTTCCAACCGTGAATGTCGTCAGTGTAACCGTTGCGATCGTCGTCGATTCGGTTTGAAGCTTTATCATTACCGCGAGCATCTTTACCCATTTCGCCAGGGTTGTTCCAAAGATTAGAACGAATGTCCTTATGATTTGCGTCAACACCTGTGTCACAAACTGCAACCCAAATGTCTTTGCTACCTTGAGTAACTTCCCATGCGCGAGAAACTTGAGTTTTGTTCATGCCCCATTTGATTTGCACAGTTGGGTCATTAAGTAGAACGGCTTGTTCTTCAGAAGCTTGCGACTGTCCTTGGCGAGCTGAACTTAGGTAAACATCTCTTTGAGATGAACCAATGAAGTATTTCTGTGCTGCTGAATAGATTGCGAAAGTACCGATGATGCAGCTCAAACCTGATGCGATATTCACTAAGTTTTTCATGTAACCCCCTAACGACCTCAAGCTTAGATAAGAGCAATCTAGGTGCCGTGTAGCGAAAGGAGATCGGGGGTTTAACTATGTGAAATGACTAAGTCTTATTCTGAGAAAACAGAGGGCAACTGATCAAGGATTTCCAGCCTGCAAACCGGATAGACACCGTTCTGGAAAGCTCATCGCTGGCTCTCTCAAATTGAGACGTTTGTAGAAGAGATAGTTACGCAATACGAGCTTTACGTACGTGCGAGTTTCTTCATAAGGAATGTCTTCAATGAATTCAGTCGGATCATTTCTGTATCGAGTTTTGAGCCAACCTTTAATCGCTTCTTCCGAAGCATTGTAGGCAGCTGCAGTAAGGATCAATTGTCCGTTGTAGCGTTTCATCGTATCAGCAATGAACGCGGCTCCGAGTGGAATATTGACTTCAGGTTGGTAGAGGTCTTCTGGATCTTTGAACTTAACTTTAGGTGCACGCTTCTGGATGCGTTCTTGCGCATACTTCGCCGCCTTCGGAATGAGTTGCATTAAACCGAATGCATCAGCGTGGGATCTTGCATGCGGATCAAAGGCAGATTCTTGTCGCATGATTGAGTAAACAAATTCAGGCTCAACTGAAAACTCAATTGAAGCTTCTTCGACATCCTTTTTGAACGGCATCGGGAACAGCAGGCTTGAATGCTTCTTCACAAGTTCGTTTCTTACTTCGGGAGCAAGTTCATTGACTCGTGTGAAAAGTGATTTGTAGCCACCGACTCGAGGATACATTCGCAAGAAATCAACCAGAGTATTTTTCTTTAAGCGACCTTCAGATTGATAAGCGCTGAACAGGAAGTCTAAGAACTCCTGCGCAACTTCATGTTCACCAGTCGCTGCAAGCCATTCAAAGTAGACGCCGTCGTTAGCATTAGTGAAAGCTTCATTCCCAACAAACTGAGATTTATCGTCGACGTCAGACAGTGGGAGAGCGTGGAACGGCAGCTCTAAGTCTCTCGCAGCAAGGATTCCGTAGTAGCCGAGTGGATCTTGTTCAACGACTTGCTGAAATTCTTTTTTGGAGTCGTCTTTTAAATCGTGCTCTTTCAGAGTTCTAGCAAGCCAGTAGCGCGTACGTGCAGCGACAAACGGGCTGTTAGCAGAGTCCGTAAGAATCAGCCGCATATCTTGAACAGCTTGCTCCCATCGCGGACCACGACGCATGTTCCATGCTTTGTACCAGAGCACACGCTGCTTAAGTTCGGCATCATTTGATTTCATGAGATCAATTTTTTCGAGTAGCGTTACAGCTTCTTCGAACTTTCCAGTTTCTTCTGCAATACGTGCGAGTAACCAATAGCTTTCAGTTTGAGGATAATCGGCTAATTCTTTTTGTGTTTGTAGAATGATTTTTTTCGCTTGAAGCGCTGACTTCTTGGTCCAAACGGTGCGGGCTAATAAAATCTGAGCGTCATGATACTTTCCTACCCAGTCGCGGCGAGTAGCTTTTTTCTTAAATCGGAATTCTGCAAACTGCGCCATGTTTGAAGTGGCCCGCAAATATTCAGAAGTTCTCTCTTCAAGTTTGTAAGAAAGTCGGATCCCATCGAGTGCTTTATATTTCTCCAAATCATTCGACTTCGGATTAACGATAATTTTTGAGTA
>JAYSYM010000460.1:0-3923 GCA_043727635.1 Bdellovibrionales bacterium
TCAAGGATTTCTTCTTTTGTGAGAATTTCTTCAAGCTGAACTGTGATTACTGCTTCGCGAAGTTTACGAAGAATAGATTTCTCACTTGAGAGGTAAAGATTCTTTGCCAATTGCTGAGTAATCGTCGATCCGCCGCGAGCAAACTTACCTTCCTTGATATTTTTTTCGAAGCTCTTTTGTAGTTCGTAAAAATCAATTCCTTTATGCTGAAAGAATGTCGTGTCTTCAGACGCGATAACGGCATTGCGCATGTGAGGAGAAATTTTCGATAACGAAACGTAATTTCCTTCGCCTGGACAAAGTCGCACTTGGTACATTTCAGTTGTGAAACACGATTTTACGTTCGTCGCTCTTGGCGTGGAGAGAAAGAACCACGCGATGATGATAATTACAAAACCGATAATGCATGCAATTGCGATAGCGAGATTCATCAAGAACTTTAACATTAGAGGTAACCGTTCTCTTTCATCCATTTGACACTGGCCTCGATGCCGTAGTCAGCGGGCTTAAACTTAATCCCAAACTCGCGCTGAGCCTTGCTTGCATCAAACCAATGATAAAGTGTGCTGGTCCATGCGGTCTCGCTGTTGAGCGGACCCTTCTTGCCAATTTTCTCGAGCAAATCTCCCACAGCGCCTAAAACTTTTACTGCCGGAGTAGGCAAGTAAATCGAAGGAGGTTTAACCCCAGCAGCGTGCGCGATCTTCTCGAATAAATCTTTAATCAAAATATTTTCGCCCGCAACGATGTAGCGCTCGCCGGGAGTTCCTTTTTTCCAGCACGCCATCAGACAATCGATGACGTCTTCAACGGCTACGACATTCACGCCGCCAGAAGTGTAGAAGGGCATTTTTCCGCGAGCGACTTTGAGCTGAGCTCCGCGACTTCCCTTTTTTGCATCCCCACCACCATATATGGTTGAGGGATTAATCATCACGGCGTCAATCTCTCCTCGCGCAACTGCATTTTTAACGAGTAGCTCGGCCTTATGCTTTGTTTGAAAGTAGCCAAGATTTAGATGTTCGATGTTGTAAACCGAATTTTCAACGAGAGGCTTACCGTCGAAACTCGCGCCAACCGCCACAACCGAACTTAGGTAAACGAGCTTCTTCACATTATTGCGTTTGCAAGCCTCGATGACGTTTTGAGTTCCATCGATATTCACGGCTTCCATTGCTGCGCGGTCTGATCGCTTGTAGGCAATCAATCCCGCTAGATGGAACACACACTCCACACCTTTTGTTGCTTGCAGCAAGCTCTCTAAATCCGTGACGTCGCCGAAGCTTTGTTCCAATTTAAATTTCAAAAGTTCATCGAGCGAACTGCTTTTGCGAACAAGAATTTTTACCTGATGGCCTTCTTGAGCCAAACGATCGACAACCCAATAACCTAAGAAGCCAGTGGCACCTGTAACTAGAATTTTCATCGTTTTCTTTTAGCTCTTCGATTTGCTCGAGAAGCTTCATCGCGAGCTCGAGTGATAGAGAAACGAGATTTATTCCCTGATTCCTCATAGTCCATTTGATTAATTTTATGATCCATAAAGGACCAGACAAATTTCGCAAATAAGTAGCCGATGATCGCGCCAGCCAGAACATCAGAGGGAAAATGCACTCCAACATAGACCCGACTGTACGCAACTGAGAGTGCAAGGAAGAATGCGATTAGAAAGAATGGAGGGTGGAGCAATGTGACCATCGTCGCCGCTGCGAAAACATTTGCGGCGTGATTAGATGGAAACGAGCTTCCGGAGTGGTGGGCTGACCTGAGCTCCACCGGAAGTCCAGCTACTGCTGGTCGATCTCGCGGAACATACGCTTTAATGATGCGATAGCTCACCAAATCTGCTGCTGCAACAGCGATAATTAGGGCCAAAAGTCCTTTGAGTGCTCGACCTCGCTGGCGAAAGATCCAGAGGCCGATGATTGAAGGCAGAAGAACGATGGCGATCGGGTGTCGGTGGAGGTCTGTGATGTTAGGAAAATACATGTCGAAGAACGGATTCGCCCATAGAGAGTTAATCTTGGTAAACAGGGCGTGATCATACGAGCGAAGACGATCAATTATCGGACCAATTATTTGCTGTGTATCCATTGCTCGACCTTAGAAGTGTTTCGAATCTCTATTCTCGCATCATCTTGTTACGAATGTAAATTTTTTCGCAAGCGTGCGAGACTAGATTCATGATTCAAGTCACCAAATTGAACGGCAGCGTAGTGTATGTGAATCCGGATTTGATTCGATTCGTCGAAACCACTCCAGACACTATTTTAACTTTCATCGATAACTCAACATTGATGGTGAAAGAGCAGCCTAAAGACGTGATTGAAAAAATAATCAGCTTTAAGCGTCAGGTATTGCAGCCGCAATCCCAACAACAGACGCTGCAACCCATACAACGTTAGCAGCTTCGAGGTCGCATCATGGATATGGTTACTATTTTTGGTCTTCTGGTCGCAATAGTCGGTATCATCGGTGGTCAAATACTTGAGGGCGGGCACGTTAACTCGCTGATGCAGCTAACTGCGGCTCTCATCGTCTTCGGCGGAACTGCCGGTGCTGTGATGGTCAGTACGACTCGCAGAGATCTCATGACCGGGTTGAATCTTTTAAAACTCGGTTTTTCGGATAAGCAAAATGAAGACCCAGAGCAAATCATTCGTGAAATTGTTGGAGCAGCACAGCTCGCAAGAAAAGAATCTGTTCTAGCACTCGAGCGCCAACTTCCTTCATACACAAACCCATTCATGCAAAACGTGTTTCGATTCATGATCGACGGTGTTGAGGCAAATTCTCTGCGCGATATTTTCGAAACGCAAATCGCAAACGAAGAGGAGAATCTATTTGCTGGCGCAAAAATTTGGACAGATGCTGGCGGCTATTCTCCTACAATCGGAATCATCGGCGCAGTTCTCGGATTAATTCACGTAATGGAAAATCTTTCTGACACATCGAAACTTGGTTCAGGTATCGCAGTTGCATTCGTTGCAACAATCTACGGGGTGGGTGCGGCGAACTTGTTATTCCTTCCTTTGGGTAGCAAGATCAAACGCAAAGTTCGCATTCAGCTAGAGACTAAGACGATGATCATCGAAGGTGCGATTGGAATTATGAGCGGCTTAAATCCGTACATCATCGAGCAAAAACTTCGCAGCTATCTTCACGAGCCACGCGCAGCTGACTCGAAGCGAGCGTAAGGATGGCTAAGCGTAAGCGTCACGAAGAACACGAAAATCACGAGCGATGGTTGGTATCGTATGCCGACTTCATCACTTTGCTCTTCGCATTCTTCACAGTGCTTTATGCGACAGCTCAAAAAGATGTAAAGAAGGAACAAGAATTCGAAAGCTCGGTCCGCAAAAGCTTTAACATGCCAGGAGCAGGTTTAGGTGGAGAAGGTGAGCCGGGTGGAGTTTTACAGCCGAACCTTGATAGCTTTCCGCCGACAAGCGCAGGCATTGCAGAAATCAGAGAATATGTTGAGCGCAAGCTTGAAAAAGAGATGGGCGACGAAGACTTTAAGTCGACAGTCGAAAGTGTTCGCCACGACGCAATTGGCGTGCGGATTCAACTAACCGCTTCAGCCGTATTTCCTCCAGCATCAGCAACACTTCGCCCAGAATCGCTACGACCACTCGACAAAATCGCCGAAATGCTCAAGAAGACTAAACGAAGAATCATTGTTGAAGGTCACACCGACAACCAAGCAATCACGACTCAGCAGTTCCCAAGCAACTGGGAACTCTCAGCTGCTCGCGCAACTAAGATCGTTCGCTACTTCTTGCAACGACATAAGATTGAATCAAAACGCGTGACGGCTGTGGCGTACGCTGACCAGCGGCCACTCGCGCCGAACTCATCAGAAGAGAATCGCGCGAGGAATCGTCGGATTGAGATTTTGATAGTCACGGATGAGAGCAAGT
>JAYSYM010000461.1:0-1166 GCA_043727635.1 Bdellovibrionales bacterium
TTAGCTCCACCAGCACCTGTAATCATCGTAACAACACCGTTTGCGGGGAGTGTAACCGTATAGGCTGTGCTTGCTTGTCCAGTGACTGTGAATGAACCGTTTTCAGCGTTCTCTGCTGCTCCTGGTGCAACTGTTTTTGCGATTGCGCCTTGAACTGCAGTACCGAAATCTAAATCACTTACGTTTGCGATACTGATCGCCGCCGTCACTACCTGGCGAGCTGTTCCATTCGCATTTGCCGCACGCGATTCTGAGGTGAATGCAGAAATGATCGTTAATACTGATGTTGCTAATTTAAATCTGTTCATCACCGACACCCGTTTCATTCTTGAAGTAGGTTACATTTACTATGTCGGATAATTCTGAGGCGTTCGAAAGTTATACAGGTATTTTGTGGCTAAGGTCCGGACTGGACCTAGAATAAAGACGGGCCAGCGCAGTCCGCGCATGTTTACACTCAACGAGGTCGATAAAGTAATTGGTCTGGTCTGCACTAAAATGCAGCTTCTCAGAGATAGTTTTAGCTACGGCTGCTGATAGCCCGTAGCGCCCCTTCATCACTGCAGCCAGTCTGCTCGCTTCAATCCCTAGATCGCGACAGAACGCGCGAAACGAATACGTAGGGCGTCGCACGCGACGCGACTCGAATTCATTTTTGATGATAGAGCGAAAGTCGTCTACCTGCGTGGTTTGCTTCATCTCGCGCCATACTAGGAAGCTCCGGAGCTAGACTCAACACCGAATTATTTTGCATGCTTCACAAGAACTAATAAAAATTCGTTCAGTTCGGTTTTTCCTCGATCAAAGCTACTGCGCAGAGAAATTTCCTAGACCCGACGTTGGTTAGAGATTTTTCTGCAAAGTCTTTTTAGTACCGCAGATGCGTCGCATGCTGCGGTACATGAAAAAACTAACAAGCTCACAAAAACTTTTATTCGCCATTTATTTAACTCTCTCACTTCAAGGCTGCGGCCAATCTTCAAACGCACCTTTCAACCCGTCTTCTGACTCTGACCAGACTGCTCAGGGCCCAGAAATTTTTTCTGAAGCCACTGAAGACTCGCAACTCAATCAGACAGAAGAAGTTCACGGCACTCGGATCCATCAGCGTCGCTTCGCTAAAGTAGATGTTGCAGCCCTTCGCAAAGCCCTAGAAGGAAGTTCTC
>JAYSYM010000462.1:0-3915 GCA_043727635.1 Bdellovibrionales bacterium
CCATTGAGGTTCTACTAGAACTGATACCTGCATGCCTGCCTTCAGGTTTTTGGCTGCCGGGTGACCTTTTGGGGGTGAGAACCAAATACCATTGCGGCTGATTTGGGCAGAATCTGCAAAGGTTAGTCGGTAGTGCCCGCCTCTAAGTTCCTTCACCTGACTCAACCGAAGGTTTCGGAGACAGAAGACCGGAGGTTGGTTTTGCGTTCCGAATGGACTGAGATGTTCATACCAGTTCATGAAAACTGGGTTCAAGTCGCCGAGATCGGCTTCGCAATCGTAGTACCAACAGCGGGAACTTGGTTCGAGGTTCTTCTTATCAAAGTGTTCAGTGAGCTTCGCTCTGAACCCTTCTGCAGTTTCTTCGCGGAGCTCGAAGCCAGCTGCAGCTGCATGACCACCGAATTGAATGAGTTGGTCTTGCGCAAATCCCATCGCGTCGAGAGCACTTAAACCTGATGCATCAGGCATACGTACGGAACCGACAATTTGTCCGTTGGGACCGACTGATCCGACAAAAGCTGGCAACTTGTACTCTTGGCAGAGTTTAGTTGCGACAAGGCCCACTACTCCACGATGAAAGTTTCTTGAATAAACGAAAATGCAACTCGTCGGCGGATTAGTTTTTGCGTAATCGAAAGCTTCTGCCTCGGCTGCTTTCTGCAGTTCAACTCGCGATTGGTTGTTTAATAGAACTCTCTCAACCAACTTTTCTGCTTCTGCATCTGTCTCTACTAAATAGAGATCAAGTGGCCGAATCCCCATCTCTAGACGCGAAAGAGCGTTGAGCTTTGGCGCAAACCGAATCGCTACATCTTGGCTTGTTAACGGTCTGCCCCAGAGATCGAGCGCTTTCAGAAGAGCTTTTAGGCCCGGACGTTTCGTTTGTGCGAGCTGAACCATGCCGTGTTTTACAAGAACGCGATTTTCTTCGATGAGCGGAACCATGTCAGTTAAAGTTCCGATAGCAAAACAATCAAGTAACTGCTTCGGATCGAAATCATTTTTTAGTAGGCCCTGAGCCACAAGTGCGCGCTTAAGTGCGAGCACGATATAAAAAGCTACGCCCGTTCCGCAAAGATGACCGAGCGATGCCTTGCAGTCACCGCGATTGGGATTCACAACAGCGTGGGCACGAGGGAGAGTCTCTTTTGGCAAATGGTGATCGCTGATGATCACGTCTAGCCCAAGAGTTTTTGCGTAATCAACTTCTTCAACAGCCGTGATTCCTAAATCGACGGTGACCATCAACGAAATGTCATGTTCGTCTTTTAGACGCTTGATCGCTTCATTATGAAGTCCGTAGCCTTCTTTTAAGCGGCTTGGCTGATAATGAAAAACGTTTTCGTAGCCCATCCAGATCAATGCTTGTTTTAAGAGAGCGCACGCACTTGTGCCATCGAGATCGTAATCGGCATAGATGCAAATTTTTTCGTTATTTTTGAATGCTTGAATTAAACGCTCAACAGCTTTTGGCATATCGAGCAGAGAGTTTGGATCGCGAAGGTCTTTCAGGCTTGGAGTTAACCAGTTTTGAACAACTTGGTGATCTACATCTGTTTCGTTTCTGGCGCGACTCTTGAGCACTTGCCAGATGAGGCGAGGCATCCCCTCAGGGCTAGAATCTATAACTTCGATCGGCGGCGTCTGCACGCCGCGCGCTTGCCAGTTTGCTAATTCCATTTCGACCACCTGATGAAAATACCTATGTTGCAAAAAACTGGGTCTCTAACTTCTAACTGTAACTGCTTCTGTTAACTGCTAACCGCTAACTGCTGGCTGCTGGCTGCCAACTGGCTAAGCCCGTGAGGCTTTGCTCGTGTTTCCGCCTTTGTTCAATCTCGCTTGTCGAGCTAATCGACGATTCTCCATGTAAAGAACCAAGGGGTTCGCAAGGAAAAGTGTCGAGAAGATCGAAACCATGAATCCGATGAACATTGCAAAAGCAAAGTCAGAAAGAACCGGTCCGCCCAACATCCACAAGCTTACCACAACAAAAAGTGTGCAAAGTGCAGTTAGGAGAGTTCTTCCTAAGTTGAGGTTGATTGATCGGTTGATAACGCGCTCAAGGGACCAATCTGGATGAGTCTTTGAGTACTCCCGAATACGATCGTAAATAACGATCGTATCGTTACACGAGTAACCGGCAATCGTGAGAAGTGCCGCAACGATCATGAGAGTGAATTCTTTTTGGAGAAGGACCCAAATTCCGAGTGTCATCACTACGTCTAGCGCGAGAGCGCGAACGATCCCTGGTGCGAATCGAATATCGAAGCGAAGAGTGATGTAGAACAAAATTCCGAGTGCCGCGTAGAGGAGAGAAAGAATCGCAGAGTTGCGAAGTCGCTCGCCGGCTTGAGGCCCGATCACGTCAGCTTTTAGAATCTGATACTGACCTGGCTGAAGCTTCGCTGCGAGGGCAGCTTCAACACGACCCGAAACTACTTTTAGTTCTTCAGGACTCGCTTGGATCTTCGCTAAGAATTGGTGTTTTTCCTCTTCACCGAACTGAACAACAGTCGGATCTTTTACTCCACCCTCTTCAAGAGCTGCGCGAAGTTGAGTGATGTTCCAGTCAGCCGGAGCTTGAATTGCAACTTCGGCGCCGCCTGTGAAATCGATCCCGAGGTTTAAACCTTTTGTGAAAATACCCGCGAGACTTAGGACAATCAAGATCGTCGAAGCGATAATGAATGGCTTACTGATTCGAAGGAAGTCGATGTTTGTGTCTGTAGGAATTAAATTTAACATTCTGTGTTTCATTTTATTTTCCATCTTAAATGCTCAATGTCTGAATGTTTTGGCGGCGTGGACCAATCCAACCGTCGAAGAGAAGCTTACACACTGTTACGGCACAGAAGAGTGTCGTGAAGATACCGATCATCAGTGTCACTGCGAAACCCTTTAGCGGGCCAGTTCCGAAGTTGAAAAGAATGACCGCAACAATTCCGTGCGTGATGTTCGCATCGAAGATCGATGTGAACGCGCGATCGAATCCGCGCTCCACGGCTCCCGGCACTGAAGCACCTTCACGAAGTTCGTCTCGGATACGCTCGAAAATAATTACGTTACTATCGACGGCCATCCCGATCGTGAGCGCAAGACCCGCGATACCAGGAAGAGTCAAAGTCGCATCGATACCGATTAAGATAGCGAAGACGAAGAGAACGTTAAGCATAAGTGAAATCGTAGCGATCACTCCCGACCAGCGGTAGTAGAAAATCATAAATATGAATACGAGAACGCATCCGATGAGGCCTGCGTTGACTCCCGTTTTAATTGAATCGGCGCCTAGAGAAGGCCCGATCACGCGCTGTTCAGATAATTCAAGCTGAGCCGGAAGAGCGCCCGCTCGAAGCACAAGTGACAAATCTTTTGCTTCGCCCATTGCCATGTTGTAATCGCGCTGACCTAGGCTGATCGTTCCACGATCAGAGATTTTCGAATTAATGACGGGTGCCGAGTAAACGAGGCCGTCGAGTACAACTGCCAGACGACGACGAATATTAGCTTCGGTTAGTTCACCGAATCGAGTTGCTGCAGCTCCTTCAAATTGGAATGCAACTTCTGGGTCACCATATTGACCCGGAGACACGTAAGCATCGGCTAGATCTTCGCCCGACACATCAACTTTTGATTTCAACAAGAAAGGCTGAAGTGTGTTGAGCTGACCTGTGCGTGAGTTTGCTGCGCGCTCGAAAGAAATCTCGGTGCCTTCAGGAATTTTGCCGACAACTGCTTTGTTAATCTTAGCAATATGCTCAGAGAGCTTGTCGCCTTCGTTAAACTTGAGACCTTGATTCGTCTCAAGATCAGCAATGAGTGCTGAGAGTTTTTCGGGTGGCATTGATTCGTCGTCAACAATTTTAAATTCAAGCTTAGCCGTTCGACCAACGAGAGATTTTGCTCGCTCGA
>JAYSYM010000463.1:0-1165 GCA_043727635.1 Bdellovibrionales bacterium
GCCGCTCTTTTTGTAATACCACTTTCAGGTTTAAAACCTTGAGGCGGAGATGAAATTTAAAACTATTTTTTACCCGCAGCAGGGGCTTTTGCAGCAGCAGCCGGAGCCGCCGTTTTTGCACCGGCAGCGCCTGCCGCAGGAGCGGCCGCAGCAGCACCCGCAGCTGGAGTCGCGGCAGCAGCATCAGCCGCCGGAGTTGCAACAGCTTCTTCTTCTTGAAGATTCACCACCGCAACGGTCAATTCAGCGCCAGAGATCAATTTGTATTTTTCAGGGATCGCTAAGTCGGACACGTGGATCGCGTCGCCGACGCCCAAGTTAGAAACATCCACAGAGAAAAACTCTGGGATATCGCCGGGAAGACACTCGATCTCGACGGTACGATTCACGACATTCAGCAATCCGCCTTCAGCCAAACCAACAGGTTTACCTTCCAGCTTGATCTCGATGCTCACGCGAACGGATTTTTTCATATCTAAGGCGAAGAAATCAACATGCACTGGACGACGAGTTAATGGATGAACATCCACGAACTTAATCAGAACCACTTTGCCGTTGGCGTTTTTGTCAGAGCTTTTTAAGTTGAAAAGAGCATTCTCGTAATTGCGAGTGTTGTAACGAACGATGTCGCCTTCGTTCACGAAAATGTTAGCATTGTCAGTCGATCCATAAACAACAGCCGGAACTTTTCTGTCGACGCGTAAGGCGCGAGAAAAATGTTTGCCAGTTTGGCGAGGTTCAACAGTGAGTTCTAATCTTTGTTTCATCGTAGCTTCCTTCTAATAATTTCTAACTAATCTTATTAATCAAACAGTGAACTGACAGAATCATTTCCGTGGATTCTTTTGATCGCCTCGGCCAGCACCGGGGCCACCGAAACAACTTCAATCTTTCCACATTTTCGCGCGGCTTCGGATAACGGAATCGAATCCGTCACCCACAGTTTTTCGATGCGACTTTCAGTCAAACGACTGACGGCTGGACCGGATAAAACAGGGTGCGTTGCAACAGCGAACACCCTTTTTGCACCATTTTTAAGGAGGCTGTCAACTGCTTGTGTAAGAGTCCCCGCTGTATCAATCATATCATCAATAATAACTGCTGTTTTTCCTGTAACATCTCCAATTAAATGAAGGGCTTTGGCTTCGTTGGGGCCTGATCGTCG
>JAYSYM010000464.1:0-1165 GCA_043727635.1 Bdellovibrionales bacterium
GATGTCAGTTGGCGTGTAAGTTAATTTTTCGATTCGATAATTTTGCACTGTCGTGCTCGAGTTAGTCGCAGTTGCAATGTACAGCGAATTAGTTGCCGCATCTAAAGTCATAGAAGAAATTCCGTACAGCTGATAGTTCCAGGTCGAACCGAATGCTGACGAGTCGTAAATTTCATTCGGGTTAGTGATCGCGCCAGTCGTTGGGTCCAAGTCGTAAGAGTAAACTGAATTGACGTCGTCAGATGTGGACGGGCCAGCGAAAGCCACTAACAGTTTTGAGTTTACAGAATCGTAGACGGCAGCAGTTGGGTATCCGTTAGCTGAAGGTGATGCTTGGAAGGCGTTGTTTCTACAATCTCCCGCGATTGCATAACCGCTTGCTGAGATTACTGCGAAACCAGATTTTCCGGCAGCAGCGTGAAGTACAACTACCAAACCGCTCGGAAGAGTGAGGATGTCTGAAATAAGAGATGTTGCGGTGATACAATTTGAAGCCGTCGCTGCAAGGCGAATGAATGCGTTGCCGCCATTGGTAACTCGGTTTGCACCGTCTTTCATTTTCTCGACGTCAGAACTCTTACTTACTAATAACCAATCGTCGGATAGCTTAACCATTCGACGTAGCACTCCGCTCAAAGCAGTAGTGTTGTTACTATATATAGAGCGTGCGCCATTTGCTGTCGCAGCTACTCGTTCGATTCGGCGAAGTGATGGAGTAGTCGAGTTTTCAACGAGCACTAACAAATCGGAGCCTGTTGTTGCGATTCCAACGGGAGAGTCGCCTGCGTTTGAAGGTGAACTCCAGTAGTCGGCAGTGATCGAGTCGCGTCCGCCATCGGCGAGATTGATTCTGTAAACTAGGTTCGAAGCTTGAGTAGTAGTGAACGTAGTGTTGCCGTTGCCGCTGTAACATGCGCCGGTTGCAACATATAGATAACGATCGGCAGTGCCTGATGTAGACGAGCCATTACCTGCCGGAAGGCATGAACTCAGCAGTAGTGCTGATGCGATAGCTTGTGTTCTCCAAAGTCTGTAGATCATTGCGTCCTCTCCGTGAGGCAATTCCTATAAATCTTTCGGAGTATTAAGGTTTGTTGCGGAGTCCAGAAATGAAACAGGACCTCGGTCAAGCTGGTTATTGGATGTGAGTTAAGCCGAGGTAGGT
>JAYSYM010000465.1:0-3912 GCA_043727635.1 Bdellovibrionales bacterium
TATCAATTAGCTTCCCTGAAGATTATCACGTTAAAGATTTGGCCGGAAAACCGGTAACTTTCAAAACAACTCTTAAAGGTTTAAAGAAAAAATCTCTTCCTGAACTTAACGACACGTTCGTCCAAGGTTTAGGCGGTGAATACAAGGACCTTGAGGCTTTGAAAAAAGCAATTCGCGATGATTTTGAAAAACGTGAAGTAAAGCGAATCAACGAAGAGTTCCGCAATCGCTTGATGAGAGCTGTTGTAGAGAAAAACCCAGTTGAAGTTCCAAAGACACTTTTAACTGAACAGAAGAAAGCCTTAGTTGACGATTTCAAACAACGCTTGAAGCAACAAGGGATGGACGAGTCTTCGTTCGCTGACTACAAAGACAAGTGGGATGCTGACTTCAATCAAACTGCTACGTTCATGATTCAATCAAGCTTCATCAGCGACTCTCTCGCACGCGCCCATAACTTGTACGCGACCGAAGCTGACTTCACTCAGAAGCTTCAAGAGTACGCCATCGAAACAGGTCTTGAGCACGCTCGAATCAAAGAATTCTATGCGGACAAAGATCGTCGCTCAAAAATGATGTATCAAATCACCGAAGAGAAGGTTGTTAACTTCTTATCTGACAAAGTTAAGGTCCAAGAAGTCGACAAGAAAGAGCTCGCGGACGAAGCCCAAACTTAAGGTAGGCCGTAGCTTTTCTCAACGAAGCGCGACAATCGGATCCACCCCTGCCTTGCAACGAAATAATTACGACTCCAAAGGCCCTGGCATTTGCAGGGCCTTTCTTTATGGGATCAGCAAAAAGAAAATTTTCGTCCGAGTTTCCAATTCATATTACTGCTCGCTCATCTAATCGCGAAAGCTTCTATCTTCCCGTCGGGAGCTGTTGGTCGATTTTCGAAGACTACCTTTGGTTTCTCGCCAAATCGTTTGAAATTGAAATTTTCAGCTTTCTTCTGATGCCGAATCATTTCCACCTAATTGCCAGATTCCCACGCGGAAACATGAGTGCAGCTATGCTTTATTTTATGCGTGAAACGAGTAAAGAGATTGGGCAGCAATCGAACCGGATTAATCAAGTGTACGGACGGCCTTTTCACTCAAGTGTAATCAGCTCCAACCATTACTTTATGTACGCCTACAAATATGTCTATCGCAACGCTGTTCAAGCGGGACTTGCTGACAAAGTAGAGAACTATCCTTACAGCACCCTCAGCGGGAAGCTTGGCCTTACTAAGTTGGTTATCCCGGTCGCCGAAGACACAGTGCTATTCGACAATCCTGGCTCAACTTTGCGGTGGCTCAACACTGATTATGCAGATGAGGCAAAGAACGAAATTCGAGAGGCACTAAAAAAGTCTGAATTTAAGTTCCGACGTCAAAAGGCGAACGCATTGAATCCTCTCGAGACACTGCTAATTTAGACTCATGATGTTGAGGAAAGCTACGGCCTACCTCTTTGACAGGTGTAGGGCGGAGATTGTCATCCGCCCGATTCACTGTCGAACTTCTAATCGAAGTTGCGCCTCACCTACCCTATATTACAGCGTAATATCTACTACTTACGGCAAACTTATTGCTCATGAAGCCTCCTAGAGGTTTCAAATGTCTGTACGAATGTCACTGATCATTAAGAGTTGGTTGCTAGTTCTTGCGATCAGCATTGGCCAAACTGGTTTCGCGGCCGACCTCTGCTCGAATATTTTTACTAACAAAACTGCAGCTAAGATTATTGCTGAGCGAGGCACTAAACTCCCTAAGCGTGGATCGATCACTAAAGAACTCGCGAAGTTTGCCGCTGAGAACAACCTTCCTTCAAAGTGGATTGAACTTGGTCCACCTGAGCAAAGAATTAAACGACTTTTTGTTGCGCTCGATTTTACTGACCCGGTTTTGCTGCAGAAATACCTAGATCGTTTCAATCTTGAAAATCCATTGAATAAAGATGTAGAGGGAACTCTCGCGCTCGAATTCGGTAAAGAGAACTTACATCGCGAGCATTATGTTACGGGAGTGCTTCGAACTGGCAATAAAATCGATGATCAAATTTATCGATGGGGCGCAAAAGAGCTTCCGCGCAATGATTGGTGGAATTATTTTCTAGATGGGCGAGTACTTCAAGAAGATAAAGACGTCGGCATCTATGGCTTTTCACATCTGATTGAACTCAACGCTCAAGAAAAACAGAATGTTAAGTACTACCTCGAGCATTCCGACGTAAACAATCCAAATAATATCGTTGGGCCTTGTAAGTCTAGCAACTGCGTAGCTTGGACCGCAGGTATCGAACTTGGTGTGACAAAAGAAGGTGCGACGAACGCTGAACGTCGTAATTTGTTTTCGGAGCTTGGGGTTGCACGATCAATGGCCCACTTCGAAATTGGTCGTCGATTAATTCACGCGGCAAACGACCGCCATACTGCGGTTATCACTTTTGTTAGCGGCACTAAAGGACTCGATACCTTTATTCGCGATATTGAAAATAACTTGGTTCCAGAGCCAAAAATTCCTTACGCAAGTATTTTAAATGACGTGACCTTCAAATCGCCTGCTGAAGACGCAATAAAGGTGATTCCTGACGGTGCTAAAATCTTTATGCCGATCGCCGCTGGCGCAAGCCCTGATGCCGTGAACGCGCTCGTTCAAAACGCTCCGCATTTGAAAAACGGTTACGATCTTCATGTCTTAGTAAATGGAATCAGCGCAAGAACATTTAGAAAAGGTGTCGAAACTACCGACGGGAAATTCAGAGTGCAGGCTCTCTTCTTAGGTGGAAATCTTCGGGAGCTTTACAGCGAAGGCAAGATTGACGTCATTCCTGGTAATTTATCAGACTTTACTCGGCTGATGCGTGACCCAGAGAACACGCACTTTCACTACGACGCAATCATCGTTCGTGTTTCGAAACCAGATGCACAAGGCCGCTATAGCCTTGGTCCGAACAACGATATGATTAAGACAATCATCCGCAATCGCCCAGGAATTAAAATCATTGCAGAAGTTAACGGGAATATTCCCTTTACCAAAGGTAAGAACTTTTTAACTGAAAAGCAGATCACTTCGAAGTTTGAAAGTAACACTGCTTTAGCGGGACCGCCGGTCGTTCCAGCAAACTATGTCGACTCTCGAATAGGCCGCAATATCGGGAAGCTTGTTGATTCAAATTCCACGCTTCAAATCGGTATTGGAAATGTATTTAGTGGCGTGGCTGACGGTTTAGCACAGGCAGGCAAATCGAACATTGCGATCTCAACTGAAATGTTTGGCGACACGATGAAAGAAATGATTGAACGTGGCATCTCAACTAAAGCTGAAACTGGTTTTGCATACGGTTCAAATGAACTTTATCAGTGGCTACATCACAATGATAAAGTGGAATTTGTTGAAACTGAAAAAGTGAACTCGCCAGGGCGAGTTGCTAGAATTCCGAAGTTCCACGCAGTCAACACGGCCCTTCAAGTCAATCTGTTCGGCGAAGTGAACGCGACGATGGGACCGAACGGTCGCATCAGTTCCCCAGGTGGACAAGTTGAGTTCATGTCAGGCGCCTCGCGCTCAAAGGGCGGAAAAGCAATTATCGCAATTCGATCAACTGCTAAAGACGAAACAATGTCGACTATTGTGTTGGACCTGTATCGCGGACCGATCACGACACCGCACGAAAATGTCACTCACGTTGTAACTGAGTATGGGATCGCTAAGCTCGCGGGCATGAATGAAAGTCAGCGCGCGATGGCGCTCATTGCAGTTGCTCACCCAAATTTTAGACAACAGTTAAAAGATGAAGCGGTTGCGAGACGAATTATTTCAGCTGAGCAAGCTGCAAAGATTGTGATGTATTAATATGATTCAACAAAAGTCTATTAGTAAAATCTTCGCGGCATTTCTATTCGTCACACTTTTGTCGGCGCAGTCA
>JAYSYM010000466.1:0-11763 GCA_043727635.1 Bdellovibrionales bacterium
AGAACGTGTTAAGCACGAAATCTTAAACGGCTCACGTCGTGCGCGAATCGCCCGCGGTAGTGGCACCGAAGTTTCTGATGTGAATAAATTCATCAAACAATTTGAGCAGTCAAAAAAGATGATGAGCCAGATGATGAAAATGGGAATGGGCAAAGGCGGGTTCCCCGGCATGGGCAATATGTTCGGCGGCGGTGGCGGCAAGGGCGGCGGTAAAGGTGGATTTCCCTTTTAAATTTTCTGACAGGCTAAAGTGAATAAACCTGGCTTGGAGTTGTCGTCCGCACTGCAGGCATAATCTTCAGTTGCAAACTCGGCTTCAAGATTCTCAATCAGAGAATGCTGAGGAATGTTGGTGATCAAGACAATCTCAGCTTTGAGGCCCTTTAGGCTACCTTCCTTCAACTTTACATTCGAAAGCTCAAGGAATGACAGCGTCGAGTTTATGAATGCTCCGGGCTCGACTACGACTTCGTCTGCAGAAACATCCAGTGTGAAGATAGCTGGTAAGAGCTTGGTGAATTCTTTAGTGATGGTAATCTGCGGAAGCTGAGTAATAACTTTGAGCCGAGCTAAAAACATCATGTCTTTGAAGTCAGAAGGATTAAACATCTCAAGTTTGCTAACGGTTAAGTCAGTGATGTAACTCAAATCTCTGAGAGTCACTTCATCACAAGTGCGATGAATCGTTTTTTCAATTGCTCTTACGAGGGCCGGAGTACGATCGCAAAGATCTGAGTTGAAAATCTGACGGCTGATTTTGTAGCCGGTGTCATCGATGCCGAGAATTCCCAAATACTCATGAAACGCAAGTTGCAGTTTCACCCAAGGAGTTAATGCGAGCTTGTTCCAGCGAGTCACCGAAACTTCGATAAGTTTTCGCTTCGGGTAGTTGATCGCATCAACTGCGTCGCCTCGCAGAGTTAGATTCTTTTTTGTAACTACTTTGGTTTCATTGATGGCGATCTTAAGAGCTTGCGAATCTACTCCGGCAACAGGTGTCACCGCTAAGCGCTCGATTAAGTCGTGAGCGGCTTCGATAAATTCAGCTGCCACACCACTTCCGCCATTTGAATCTTTTTGTTCTGCCAACGCAGATGAAGCAAATACGACAAAACTCAATGCGATAAAAATATTTTTCATGATTCAATCTCTTTGGTTAACGGGAAAAATGCGATCGAAAGATTGTAAACGTCAGACGGCGTTCTAGTCTCTTCGAGATCAGCCAATAGTTTTCTATAAAATTTAATTATTCGTTCGCGAGCAACCGGGAGATCTTTTGTATTAATCGCAACGGTGCTCGAGTTATTGATTCGCAGCTCAAACGGAATGGTCTCAAGAGAATCAATTCCTTTGTAGAGGAGTTGTCGTTGAAGTTTGCGTTTCGAAGCGGAGCTTACTTTTGTGTTCACACTCGTTGCGTTTCCAAGTAGTGAAATGTCTTTCCAGTACTTATCGGTCACTTCAAGTAGGCCCACTTGCACCAGCCGATCGGCGGCTTCTTGCGCTTCTTGAACAGTGATGCCAAGTCGAAGGGCAACGTAGCCTGCAGACGGCTGAAACCCCTTTACCTTTGTGAGTTCTAAGATTGGATAGTGATACCAATCCGCGATTTTTTCGTAAACGTCGTCAGGAATCGATTGAAAAAAAACTTCGCCAGATGTTTTTGCAAAAGTCGCAATCTCTGATTCGCTTAAGCCGAGTTCAGGGCCAAGTCTTTGAATCAAGGCAGGTGACGGGCGACGTTTGCTTCGCAGAAGCGCTGATAAAGATGATGGCGAAAGACTCAAGGCCTTCGCAAAAGCGCGCAACGAAAATCGAGAATTTTTGCTTTGTCTGATTGCGAACTCGCGAAGCAGCACCGACCTAAAGTCGATCGCTGAGTTTAGCTCTGAATTTTTCGAAATTTCGCCTAGATCCATGTGACGGAGTTTTAGGCGACCATTTGAAGCTTGTGAAGGCAAATTTTGGGTCGACGTTTCGCAAGCTCCGACTCGCTAAAATTTTCAAGTTTTAAGGCTTCGGTTTGTGTAATTAATTAGGGACCCTTTCGCCCAGTTCTAGACCACAACCGTTTAGCCGGTTGGCTCGATCATCATGTCATTACGATATGAGTTACTTAGGACGAGTGACGAGTGCGGTGGGGTTTGCGTTGATCGTGGCTTTAGGAGCGGCCGAGGGGCAGGCGGCTGTGGCAAACGATCAGCTCTCTTATAAGAGCCCTTCGAGCTCGAGGTCCCGCGCGCGATCAATTGTAGTCGGGCACAACGTGACTCCCTCAGCAGCTACTCCCAAAAAAGGAACATGGACGGTTGGAAACTATGCGATGGGAGCAGGAATTACTGACTCTGTGTTTCTCGCAACCAGTCCATGGATTTGGAGTAGTTACAACACCGCAAACATTCATTTAAAATTAAGTACGCCGGTCAGTCGAAAAGTTCGCGTCGGATTTTTTGGATCTTATTTTCAGAGTTACGATTCAGGTCCATTTTTAGTTTCGCAACCGACCGGCTTACATGCAAGTACACAGTCTACAAAGAGAGTTGTGTCAGACACAAACAGATATCAGTGGCAGAGCGCTTCAGCTCATCTTATTTCAAGTGTTGAAGCTTCAGATGCAATCACTGTCAATTTTAATGCGCATTACGCCTACTTTTGGAATGACGATTTTCCGTATTCAATTCGCATGGACCCAGGTCGCGATTCTTTGCGCGGCCAAGTTGATGTTTCAACTCTCACTGAATTTAAAATACCAGACACAGAAATGAGTTGGTTGTTTGAGCTGGGAGCATTGGGCCTCAACTACGCAGCACCTTATTTGCAAATCGGAAGTTCGCTGGTTTACAAAGATCAGAGTTGGCTTGTGCAATTTGGCGCAAGTTACAGCGTTGCCTTTAATGAAGCTCGCTATCAAACGGGTTGGGCGCCTGGTCGGTATGATTCGCGAACGCATACAACGAGCGATGGCCAAGCGTATCGACAGCGATATTTGCAAACTGCACTTCATCCCGAAGTGCAGGTCCAATATTTCTTTTAATCTAATTTACGGTGACGGAATTCAACGTCAGTAGCGATCGAGCTCATCGCATCTTTAAGCGAACCGGCTTTGATAATGCTAAATATTTTATTTAGCCGGCAGCCTTCTTTATCTACGTCAGGCGCACGTCCCAAGAAGTATGTCGAATAGTTTCGAGTGAAACAAATTTGCGCTTCTGGGCGTTGCGAAATGAGAGTGCTAAACTCAATTGCATCACTGACAGGTCCGCCTCCTGAAAACACAGCCGACAAGTCTGAGGTTGAGTCAGTCGGTAGCTGTGCTCCAGTAAGAGCGCCTGATTTATCGAATGCAGGCTCAGTGTTTCTATAAAACCCGAGACCATTATATTTCGAAAGCGGATACCCAAACTGGTTGATGGTTTGATGGCAGCCGTAACATGTGCCAGTACCAGTGTTGTGGGCAGTGCGCTGTCTGAAGGTATACATTTGAAATTCTGCGTCCGTGAGAGGAACCGGTGGAATCACATTGGCAGGCGCTGGCGCTTGCGGCATGCAAAGAAGATCGCGCTTAATGCGAACCGCTCTATGAATGACATGCTGACCACCAGAACCTTCAGATAAAAGCGCTGCTCGAGTCAAAATTCCCGCACGAGTACCTGCAGGCATTCGCACCGCATTTTGCGGAGTAACCGTAGCAGGAGCCGGCGTGTTCAAACCGTAAACCTGCATAAGTGGCGAGTAACGAGTAAACGAAATGTCAGTTGTGAACAGATCGCTGAATTTTCCGTTATTTCGAGCAACATAAGAAACTAGCTCTTGGGCCTCGGAGTTCATTGCGTTCGTCATCGCTTGATCGAACTGCACGCCGTTATTAAACATTGCAAGACTCGAAACTGAAGGATTAAACACTGGCGTTTTATTTAACAGAAGGTAGCCATAAGCGAATTCTTTTAGAGAGCTATCTACTTTTGGTGAAGACAGCACGTAGTTGAGAGCGGCAACAAACTTTAAGTTGTCCTGAAGGTTTCCGCTACCAGCCATTTCTAATAACGTATCATCGGGCGTTGTATTCCAGAAAGTGTAGCTCAGTCGGTTTGCGAGCGCATATGACGAAAGTTGTAAGAGCTTAGGATTGCTTGGCGATAGCATTCCTTGATCTTCCATCTGATACAAAAAGTTCTGCGACATCATCATTCGCATAACGAGGTTACTGATCGCTGTGGGTCGGTCAGACGTGAGATTGAATTCCTGACGATAAGCATCGACTTCATCATTGCCGACAACTTCTGATAGTGGTCGGCGATAGAGTCGCAAACCCAGATTGCGAATAAGTTGAGTAGTACACTCAGAATTCAGAATTGCCATGCTCGGGCTCACGCAGGCGCCTGGGTTAAGAGAAATTACTTTCGAGAGGAACGATTGTCCATTCGTCGCATTCGTAAGCTCTGCTGCCACTCGATCCGAAATATTAAAGTAAGACATGAGCTTTTCTTTTGATAAATCAGGGTAAGTGCGTGCGCCACTGCTGTTAGAATTCATAACTGATTCGACAGCTACTGAATAAATCGCCGCGGCACTGCTTGGCACGGTGAGTGTTAAGAAATCTTTGATTGTGTTGGTGTATTGAAGATCAGTTAGAAGTTGAAGTTTCGATACCAACATCTTGTTTTCAATCGGATCGTTCTCATTACAAGTGTACGGGTTGGTAGCAGGTGAACTTGTTGCACCCATTGCCATGACCCAACGACGAAGTGTTTGGTATTCATCGTCAGGCAACGAGCCTGATGGCGGCATATTTTTCGCCCCAGTACCGGTAAAATTCTTTAATCGCTGAATGAGTCTTGATTGATCAGGGTTTCCGGCAATTACGAAGCCTGCGAGCGCAAACTGCTGTTCAGATGAAAGATCTAAGCGCGTGCTAGATTGTGATCCACCGGCGCTATGACAGCTTGTGCATCGATTGTTAAGAATGGCTTTCGCAGCTAAATACTCACCCGAAGATGATGAGCTCAACGAGAATTGTTGCAAATACTCATTTGGCGCAAATCCGTTCGAGCAGTTCTGCCCGAATATAACAACTCCGATTGATGAAACCGCAAAGATAAGAAGTTTTCGAGCGATGAGAAGCCGTTTGAGACGTTTTTGTTGTTGTGTCATCTTCATCCCCTAAACTTTCGCCGGAAGTGGAACTGGAAATTTATAGTAGTGCCAATTGTATCGCGTCATTCTGTTGCGGTGGTGAAACCAGAGGCCGTTTTCAGGTACAGTATTGCGAATATCATCGACGTTTTCTAACGAGCTTATTCCGAAGCCACCCATATTAGTGATCCCGTTGTTTTGCGCGCCAAAAACTGAATCAGTTAAATTCATCACGTGTCGGTTAAGATTCGGATCTTCATAGTCTGAAGGAGACAATCCCATCGCTTGAAGGAGGGTCACCAAGAATCTTTGATAAGGAATTCCCGGATAATCGTAGGAATGTCTGTCTGTAAATTCATTGGTTGCCGAAGCGGGATCATCGTTCCAACTACCGCCGTTGACTGATCCTGCATCTAAGAATGTTCGGCTTGGGCTAGTGTAGTTCACCATGTAACCAGTAGGCAAAGTTCCGTTTAAGCTACCGACAGTTACATTCGGAATGTTCACTTGACGGTGTGGCTCATTTGTTTCGGCAGTGATGTGAGCAAGTCCGTTATGTAAGAATGATTTATTATTTGCAGGATCAATACAGCCATCAAGCGCTGCAAGCATTGGTGCAACTAGGCTTGAGAAATGGCGGCCATAATATTCACCGGTTAATTGCCAATTTTCCTTACCGCCATAAATCGCATGCGCTTGGTGCGTGATATTCTCGTGCCAATTCTTAGTTGGCATCGTCGTCCAGTCTTCAAAATCATTTGGACCTGTTGCGATTGTGAGTGATCGACTGATATCGCACTGAAATATTGCTGTGATTAATTTAATGTAATTTGCCCAGCTAAGAGTATCAGTGTGTGCTGGATCGTTTCCATTAACCTGAGCTCGTGAATCAAAATCACGATGTCTACAAGAGTTCGTTGCTTGAACCGTAAGCCCTCGTTGTAAGTCAGCGACCGAATCAAGCGCACTAGTTAAAACGATCTTATCGCTTGTACCGATCTGTCGACCATTAATAACGCGAGAGTAATCTTCCATCACTCGAGAAAGTAGATCACGACGTGAGTGAACGATCGGCATCGAACCAGACTCAGGGTAAGTGCCATTATTGAAAATGATTTTGTAAACGTCGTACGCGTTGTATGCCAAACCACCTTTAGGTTGCGGAACGCCTAATGCGTCTTTTTCCCAAACGCAGTGGCCTCGTAAATTATAAGATGGTCTTTTGCCCGGATCGAACTTCGCATTTTTAGCAATCACTCGGTCAAAAGTTTCTATAGCAGGGTTGCGGCCTGCGATAGGATTAGTGAATGGGTTTAAAGCACCTTCACCGATCGACCACATGTTACCAAGCGCATAGCACTGAGCGTTTTGATGATATCCGTGAGAAACAATATCAAGACCCTTGTAGAACATCATCTTCTCGATGAACGGATCAAACGCATTTCCAAAAATTGGTGAGAGCTGAGTTTTGCGAGCTCTGATTGCTGAAAGCCGCTCATAACTTCCCATGTGAGGACTGCCCGGAATCGCGAGCGGATTTGCAAGTGTAGTGAGTTGCGGAAGCCAGTTGCGAGAATGACCTACGTCAAAATTCATGTTGTAGAAAAGATATCGCTTGATCGGCTCTGCTGCTTGCGCGCGAGCTTCCGAAGGCGCAAGTGATTCAAGAAAAGGAATCGAGAGCATAGCTCCTGAACCTTGCAGAAACATTCGGCGAGTAAACTTGTTGTACTTCATGCTTTAACTATCGGGAAGAACTGCTGTTTACACTAGGTTGACACACCAATAATCCGAATAAACTCAACCTTCTGTAAGGGCATTCGACAGATTTCCCGGGTCTAGCATTCCTAGTGCTGACCAACGGCTCGTTTTGAGACGAAACCTTCAGTTAAACTTTCGGCGGCTGAGGAATTGGATATTTGTAGTAATGCCAGTTGTAGCGCTTCATTCGACCCTTATGATGGTACCAAGGATCGCTGTTAGGATCTGCACCCGCGCTGATTCCTTCTAATTTTTCAAACGAACAGATTCCAAAACCACCCATGTTGGTGATCCCGTTGTTTTCTGCGCCGTACATCGAATCATTGCGATTCATCACGTGCTGGTTCAGATTTGGATCTTCGTAGTCCGAAGGCGCCAGGCCCATCGCTTGCGCGAGCGTAACTAAGAATCGTTGATAGGGAATTCCGGGATAATCGTAACTATGACCGTCAGTCATCGGATCACTTGCAGTCGTAGGATCATCGGACCAGCCGCTACCACCAGTTACGCCGCCACCAAACGTTAACGGTCGGGTTGGATCGCTGTAGTTGACCATGTAGCCAGTCGGCAACGTGCCGTTCAAACTTCCGACTGTCACAGTTGGAAGGTTAACTTGGCGATGAGAAAAATGGCTTTCAGCTGTTAAATGCACAAGGCCGTTATGTAAAAACGATTTGTTGTTAGACGAATCGATACAGCTATCAAGCGCGGTTAGTAGCGGAGCAACAAATGATTTAAAATGGCGACCGTGCAAATCACCAACGTGTTGCCAATTCTCCTTACCGTTATAAACGGCATGCTCGGCATGAGTGATATTAGCGTGATAATCTTTTACCGGCAGCGACGTCCAGTCTTCGAAATCATGAGGGTTAGATGCAAGTGTTATCACTCGACTCATATCGCACTGAAAAATCGCGGTGATTAATTTTATGTAGTTGGCCCAATTTAAGGTGTCATCGAGAGCGAAATCGCCCTTGTTATATTCTGCGCGTGAGTCTTGATCTCTGTGCCGACATGAGTTTGAAACTTCTGTTGTAAGGCCCCGCTGAAGATCTGCAATTGAATCAAGCGCGCTGGTTAAGATAATTTTGTCACTTGTGCCGATCCTCCGGCCATTGATGACGCGATTGTAATCTTCCATCACTCGAGAGAGCAGATCGCGACGAGAATGGGTGATCGGAGCAGCTCCTGATTCGGGATATGTACCGTTATTAAAAATAATTCTATAAGCTTCGTAGGCATTGCCCGCAATCGCGTATCTCGCAACAACATTTCCTAGGGCATCTTTTTCCCAAGGCTGCATTCCTCGAAGGCAGATCGCATTTCTCTTTGCTGCATCCCATTTCGCGTTTTTCGCAAGCACGCGATCAAAAGTTTCGGTGGCAGGGTTTTTTCCGGGAACAGGATTATTTACAACTTCAAGCGAGCCGTCGCCTACTGCCCACATAGAACCAAGAGCGTAGTGTGCGGCGTTTTGGTGAAAACCATGCGACACCACATCAAGACCTTTATAAAACATCATCTTCTCAATAAACGGATCAAATGAATTCGTAAAAATCGGTGAGAGCTGTGACTTGCTAGCTCTAATCGATGCGAGTCGTTCAAAACTTCCCTTGTGAGGACTACCCGGAATATCGATCTGATTCGCGCACGTAGTAAGTTTTGGATTCCAATTCCGCTGATGACCTAGATCGAAACCTACGTTGTAGTAAAGGTAGCGTTTGATCGGCTCCGCAGCTTGAGCACGAGCTTCTGAAGGTGCAAGTGATTCAAGTAAAGGAATCGAGAGCAGTGCACCCGAGCCTTGCAAAAACATGCGTCGAGAAAATTTATTGTACTTCATGCATTAACTATCGGATTACAGATAGATAGGATCGACTGGCCGACTCAATTATTTGTGTAATTTAACAGTGCACAGGACCTCTGTGATTCAATTCGATACACATAAAAGGCGCCCGCCACCTAATGGCAGCGGGAGCTCGTTAATTCTTTACACAGTCGACGAAGAATTTTGGTTTTCCGTCGATGATTTCGATAGCTAGACCGTGCACGTCAGTTTCAAACCCTGGCAAATCTTCGCTTTGTGATCGTGCAAATTTCAAATAGCGAACGATGCTAGAATTAACTTTTTCGCCAGGCACCAACAGCGGAATGCCCGGAGGATACGGCGTGAGCAAAACTGCCGTCACGCGACCTTCAAGTTCGTCAATGGCGACACGCTCCGTTTCACCGCGGATCATTTTAGCGTAAGCTTCTGAAGGTTTCATTGCCGGAGTAACTTCAGACAAGTAAGTTTCGGTCGTCATTTTCCCAATGTCGGCAGCCTTGTACGCAGAGTGAAGTTTCAAAGCTAATTCTTTGAGGGTCATCGCGCTGTATTGCGAATGGCTAGTAGCAAACTTCGGCATCACATTGCTAACAAGAGCATTGCCTTCGAAATCTCGCTTGAAGTTCTCAAGTCCTGCGATCAGCGCTTTCCACTTATCGCGAGTCGTACCCATCGTGAACATCACAAACATTGAGTACAAGCCATATTTCTCAACGATCACGCCGTTTTCTGCCAAGTATTTGCAAACTACAGGCGCAGGGATTCCGAACTCAGCAAATTCTCCCTCGAGAGATAGCCCCGGAGTTAGAATCGTTGTGCGAATTGGGTCAAGCATGTTGAAGCCTTCGGCGACTTCGCCGAACCCGTGCCACTGTTTTGATGCCTCGGCTCCGCCTCCGATTTGCGTTGCCTCGGCTCCGCCTCGGATGGGCCCCTCCGGTTTGAGAACCCAGGCTTCGCGCGAGCCAATTCCGACGTCAGGAATTCCTTTTGGCCCCCAAATATCAAACCACCAGCCATCAACTTTATGATCGCGCATCGCTCGTCTAAAGTTCATTGCTTCAGCGATCACATCGCCGATCAATTGCTTGCCCTGAGGTTGGCGCATCATTTCAGCTGTCACATCACATGAAGCAATGATCGTGTAGAGCGGTGAAGTGCTCGTGTGCATGAGATAAGTCTCATTGAACAAATGACGATTAAGTTGCTTCGTCTCGCTCTCTTGCACAAGAATTTGCGAAGCTTGGCTAAGGCCAGCCAAAAATTTATGGGTCGATTGCGCCGAGTAAATCATCGAGTGCTTAGGCCTAGGGCGTCCTTCGCCAATCGCGTGCATATCTTTATAGAACGGGTGAAAAGCCGCGTGCGGAATCCACGCTTCATCAAAATGAAGTGCGTCGACTTCGCCATCAAGCATCTCTTTAAGTTGCTCGACGTTGTAGCTAATGCCGTCGTAAGTGCTCTGGGTAAGAGTGAAGATACGAGGCTTGCGAGTCTTATCTTTAATAAGAGGATTCTTTGCAATCTTCTCGCGAATTGTCTCCATAGAGAATTCACTTTTAGGAATCGGTCCGATGATCCCAAGGTGATTTCGCGTTGGAGTAAGGTAGACCGGTGTTGCTCCGGTCATCATGATCGCGTGCAAATTCGATTTATGACAGTTGCGATCGACGATGACGATATCGTCAGGGCCAACCTGAGACTGCCAGATGATCTTGTTTGACGTAGAAGTACCATTCGTCACAAAGAACAAGTGATCAGCGTTGAAAATCTCAGCGGCATTTTGTTCAGAAGCAGCTACAGGTCCAGTGTGCTCGAGCAATTGCCCCAACTCTTCAACCGCGTTGCAGACGTCTGACTTGAACAAGTTTTTACCGAACAGGTCGTAGAATTTCTTCCCAACTTGAGATTTCAGGAAGGCGTCGCCCGACGAGTGGCCAGGACAGTGAAACGACTGCTTGTCGCTATTCATGTATTCGACAAGCGCTTTGAAAAACGGTGGAAGTTTAGTCTGGCTGTTCTCGTTCTGGGCGTTTTTCTCGAGGGAAACAGCGAGTTTTCTTGCATTAGATTTTGAAACTGCCGGAATACCTTTTTTCAATTCGGGTTGTTTCTCCTTATGTATTAGTCAGACTACAAAAAGCCTGACTTGGCTTAATTATGCAAAAAATCTCATTAGATGCAATAAAAAGCTTGCGACAGACCAAAAAGGACTTATTATGCATATAACACGCATAATTATTCGCATCACCAATAGGGAGGGTTGCGCCGAAGTGAAAAAACGTATTACTTGCTCGGTAGTTGGAGCCAGAGGTTACACAGGGATCGAGACTGCTCGATTGTTGCTTCAACATCCAAACGCACAACTAGTCAGTTGTTTTGCGACTTCAGAGTTCAAACTCAGCAAGTACTTGTCATCACCGGCAGCGGCCCAAGTCAAAAGCCTCCTCGATTCTGAACTCATGCAAAACTTAACTGATGTCGTCTTTCTGGCAACGCCTGCAGAAGTTTCATTGAAACTTGCGCCTCAAATCCTCGCGGCGGGAAAGAAAGTCATCGACCTTAGCGGTGCGTTTCGCTTGAAGCAAAACGAATATCCAACTTGGTATGGCTTTGAGCACACCGAGAAGGCTTTGCTTCAGTCAGCTCAGTATGGCTTGGCACCTTTTGTTGGGCCAGCTAGCGGATCAGGCAAGCTGATTGCGAACCCTGGCTGCTACGTGCCTTTGGCCAATCGCCAGTTCATATTCTCAACTCCATTTGAGTTAATGTATACTGCACGGTTTTGTCGCGTACCAGCTTGCGCCAGGACGAAGTGCCGCCAAGGTGGTGGCTAACTTATTGTCTCTATAAATCATCCCATATACTCCCTAGTCCGGCACCTAGTTCGTAAGAGCCTCCGGCCACGCAGCTTTCGCATCACAGCAGGCTCTTCACGGCGGTCTTGAACTGCACGACGGTGACCGGAGCCTTGCCTTCGAGGGCGCGGACGCGGTTCTCGTGGGCGAAGGAGAGCTTGAGAGTTATGATGTCCCAAGCGT
>JAYSYM010000467.1:0-3899 GCA_043727635.1 Bdellovibrionales bacterium
AAATTGCACTCTTCAGAGCAGATTTCGTTGTACCACCGGACTGATTTGTCATAACTGCGCGAAGATTCGAGAGGCTCGTAGTTAGCGAATCGATATAACGAAGATCGTAAGACGAGAGAGTCGTTGCTTCGAGCTTGTAAGAGGCTGTGTAGACCTCAGGCAAGAATTTTGCGATATCTTCTGCGGTCGCTGGTGAAAGCGCGTTCCATCGAGCGAGAACTTGTTCGTAGGGCCATCCAGCGCCTGGCTCGAGATCTTCGGAGCCAATGAAGTATTGAACTGAATCCTTCATCTGGTGAGCAACTTCAATCATTCCCATTAGGCATGCGTCGCTACCGTAAATATCAATCTTGCGACCAATGATTTTCGATGCATCCTCCATCGCAAGACCCAGCTGATAGGTAGTGATCGAATTCTTAGTTAGGTCGTCAATTGAGATATCCCACGTCTGGATGGGTGATCCGTCTAGAGCGAGTTTGTGCCAGCCAGTTCCGTGATTCCAAACTACAACAAAATAATGGCGAGCCGGGTAATTCTCATGACCCCAGCGAATGAAGTCGACTAAGTTTCTGTAGTCGCCCATGTCGACAGTTGGTAAATCTTGAACCGTTGGGGATGACACTTTGTTTTTGTCGTTATCTTTTTCGACTAAGAGTCGCTTAGTTGTTTTATTTTTCAAGCTTGCCCATTGAACAACTACATTCACTTGGTCAGTTGATCCAACTTGTTCCATTTCATTGATATCTGCTTTACCGAAGTAATCGAGATTGTTGTGCCCATTGATGAACACAAGCATCGTCCATTCTTTTTCCTGAGGAGCGGCGAAAGCTGTTTGTGAGAAAGTAGAAGAAAACAAAAATGCAGCCGCTAGAGCTGCGAAGGCTTTAAGTCTGAGCATCGTCATAAGTCCTTTTATGAATCGATTAATCGCTGAATCTAATGGGAACAGTTTAGTCATAGCTTTCGTTTAGCAATGTGCACAAAAGGCTGGTTCCAAAACAAAACTGGACCAACGCCGAGTGCTCAATGTGTGTACTTCTAAAATGACATTCTGGGCCGAGCACATAACAATATGAGAACAACATGGAACAGCAAAATTCAGTCGAAACTAAAATCAAAACCAGCGGGGCAGTCTTTGTAGCTCTCGGAATTTTTCTAAGCCGAATTGCTGGTTTGATTCGAGAGCGAGTCTTTGCTCATTACTTTGGAAATTCCGCTTCAGGCGATGCATTTAAAGCAGCACTTCGCATTCCTAACTTTTTGCAAAATTTGTTTGGTGAGGGAGTTTTGTCAGCGTCATTCATTCCTGTTTATGCTGGTCTGCTTTCACGTAAGTCTGGTGAAGATGCAGATAAAGTCGCGGGTGCCGTTGCGAGTTTGCTGGCTTTAGTAGTCGCGTTCTTTGTTTTGATCGGAGTTCTGTTTACTGCGGCTTTCATTGATTTGGTTGCGCCAGGTTTCGAAGGCGAGAAGCGCGAGCTCACAGTACGACTAGTGCAAATATTATTTCCAGGAGTCGGCTTACTCGTCATGTCGGCTTGGTGCCTCGGAATACTAAATTCGCATCGTCGGTTTTTCCTATCGTACTTCGCGCCCGTTTTATGGAATGCTGCGATTATCGCAGCGTTAGTTATGTACGGTGATGTGCAATCACAAAGCGAACTTGCAATTACCACAGCATGGGGCCTAGTAGTTGGAAGTGCGATTCAATTTTTGATTCAACTTCCAGTGGTCTTTAGATTGCTCGGACGTGTTCGGTTAAATTTGGATTGGAAATTTACACCAGTTCGTCAAGTCTTACGAAGCTTTGTGCCGGTGTTGTTCTCGCGCGGAGTAGTTCAGATCAGCGCGTATATCGATAGTATCTATGCGAGCTGGCTGCCAACTGGCGCTGTAGCATCGATCGCCTACGCGCAAACGATTTATTTGTTACCAGTCAGTTTATTTGGAATGTCTGTCTCGGCGGCGGCGCTCCCGGAGCTGTCGAGTATTGAAGGTTCGAAAAGTGAAGTTGGGATGGTGATCACCGAGAAAATCAATCGTGCGTTGCTGCAGGTTGCGTTCTTTGTGATTCCCACTTTATGTGCGTTTGTGTTTCTGGGAGACTTGGTTGTTGGTGCTTTGTTTCAGACTGGCGAATTCGGTTCCCATGCGACGATTGTTGTTTGGGCCATCCTTGCGGCTTCTTCGATTTCGCTTTTGCCGGCAACACAGGGGCGCCTCTATTCATCAGCTTTTTACGCGCTTCGCGATGCAGATACTCCGTTGAAGTTTGCAATGTTGCGAGTTGGCTTGACGTGTTTACTTGGATACTTCGCAGCGCTGCGGTTGCCAGGTTGGCTGGGTGTGAGTGAAATGTGGGGAGCGGTATTTTTGTCGGGGTCATCGGCTCTTGTCGGGTGGTTGGAGTTCTCGCTTTTGAAAGGGGCACTTGCGCGGTCAGTGGGTGCAACGCCTGGAGTTTCGTTCGCGATTTACCTTCGTCTGTGGACTAGCGCTGTTGTTGCCGTTGGCGTCGGCTATTTCTTAAAACTTGCTCTGCCAGAACTGCATGTGATTTTGCGGGCCTCAGTAGTGTTTGCAACAGTCGGCGCAATCTATCTAGGGCTTACCTATTCCCTGGGCATCTCTCCTGCACGTCGTTTGCTTGCCCGCCTCAAGTAAGTGTCAAAGAAGTTTACACAATTGTATTTGCTTCCATCCCGCGAGGGAAAATTGCGAAAAAGCCCTCTCCGGGTTACAAATCTTACGTACATCTACCTAGGTAAATATCCGGAGTTTCTATGATCTTATCTCTACGAACGACTTTTTCTAAGCTGGTAATTTTGGCGACGATCCTTGGGGCAGCTTCAGTGGGTCACGCAAGTGCCGCTGCGATAGTGCTCGCTGGAACTTACAGCGCATCAGCTACCGAGACGAACCTTCAGTTCGATGGAAAAGTTGGCTTGAGATCGTCGAGCACTCCATCAGAAGCTGAGGCTCAAAAACAAGTTCGAAAACAAATTAAGTATCTTCAATCAAATTTTCGTCGCCTAAAAGTAGCTTCGGTTCGATCGGACTGGAGAACTTCGATCACTGGTATCGAGAGCGCAGGCCCAGGGCTTTTCAGAATTCACTATCGATTTACTGCGACGGCAATCATCATCAACTCACTTTCAAACACTATTGAAGTTTTAGTTCCAGTAAATCCAGACACAGTCGAGAGAGCAGATCGCCTGCAATCTTGCGTTGATAAGCACGACGGCGGATTCTTTTACTACTGGAACCCACGCTTACCAGGCTGTCCAATGGTTGAAGGTAGCGACTATCTTCGATTGACTGGTGTGTTCGCGCGAACAGCTAATACAGTTCAAACTTTCCCTGAGTACAATCGCTTGTTCCAAACTGGCGTTGTGCGAATCGCAATTCTTCTTGGAAAAGTATATCCAACTGATGGCGATGATCCAGCAAAGGGCAACCCATGGTCATTCCCGCAAATTCAGTACAACCTTCGAGTCATGGGTTTCACAAGCCGTGTCACCAGCATTACTCCTTACATTGAAGAGTACTCACTTCAAACTAAACGCGGACCAGTTATGGTTTCGTTGTTTTTTGGTGAAACTGATATTCGCGAAAAGAGCAGCAACTCTTTCCATCACCTCTACAAAGGGTACTTAGATAGCTATAACATTATTATGTACGGCGGCCATGCCGGCACTGGGAAGAACTTAAATCTCAGCATGATTAAAGACGCGAGCGGTTTATCAGTTCAGCCCAATCGCAATCTTTATCAAATTCTTTTGATGGGCGCGTGCTTTCCGTATGCTTATTACGTGAAAGACTACTTCAACTCAAAAGTTAGCTCAGCCGATCCTCGCGGAACGAGAAACTTAGATATCATTGCTGAAGGTATCGAAGGT
>JAYSYM010000468.1:0-3895 GCA_043727635.1 Bdellovibrionales bacterium
AGAAACTTTTATTGATGATGTACGAAGGTGCCATCAAGTTCGTGAAGCTCGCGATCGCAGCTATAGAAAAGAAAGATATCGCTAGTCGAGGCGAAAACATTGGTCGAGCGTTCGACATCGTGCTTGAGCTCAACAATACGCTCGATCACAAGGTCGGTGACGGCGAGATAGCAAAGCAGCTCGAGCAACTTTACATGTTCATCACTGACCAATTTACCAAAGCAAACATCAATAACGATGCAAAGCCTCTAAAAGAAGCTTTGAAGATTCTTGAAACCCTCTATGAAGGCTGGAAACAGGCAGTAGAGCAGATCAAGAGATCTGAAGAGAAAACGATTTTAAAAGTAAAATAAACAACCGGACTGCAACTGGGAAAAGCGATCAGGAGGATCGATGGAAAAGCTACTTAACCTGATGACAGAGAAGAACCACTACTTAGAGAAGTTCTACTCGCTCAACGCCGAGGAACTCGTCAACTTTGGTGACGGGAACTACGAGAACGTTGAATCCTTCTATCGCGCGCGCGACAAGATCCTTGATCTTATTCGTACGATTGACGAGATGATTGACACTGAAGCGAAAGCAACAGCGATTCCGATCGCAGCTACCGCTAAAGCGGATGTCGAAAAATTACTCGGCAACAAGGACGAGTGGGTGACTGCGATTCTCTCTCAAGATCTTCAAGTTCTATCTTGGATCGAGACAGAAAAATCAAACATCATCAAGGAACTTCAATCAGTCGGCAAAGCGAAGAAAGCAGTTTCGGGTTACCACAGCGGCACTCGCGTTGCTTCGAAGTTCGACGAAGAAGCATAAGCCGTCTAACCTTTTGACAGTTTAGAAATATTGCCAATCGCAAGTTCTAAACTTCAAACCTTCTCCAATATATTGTTATATTGCCTCTAACTAAATTTTTAGTAGAGGCATTTTTTTATGAAGCAGTTCGCGATATTAATTTTTATTTCACTTTCGATTTCATCAGCGCAAGCGATGAGTTGGAATGTAACTCGCGATTCTTGGACCGAAGCCGACGAAATTGAGTACTCGCAGTTCGTGCAGGCAATCGGAATCGCAAAAGAACAAGGTCTCTGCAACACAACTGAAGCTTGCATTAAAGAAGCATCGGGAAACTTTTTGCGAAACGCAGAAGATGCACAAATCAGCATGCATGTTGATTGCGCGGATCTGCCTTACGCACTTCGAAGCTACTTCGCTATGAAAAAAGGGCTACCGTTCTCATACGCAAGCGGCGTTGAAGCGGTTCCCGCGCCCGAAGGGCAAGAGCTTAAAGTTAGAGATATTCGCTATAGTTCATTCGGCAACATGATTACTTTTCGCCGAGATATCGTGCAAGGCACTAGCGATTACAATGCTTACTGGAATCGTCTAATTAATAATGTCTCAAGTTCAATGTATCGAACTCACCCCATTCGTCACAAAGGTTCGCTTGAAAGCGATATGTATTCGCTCGACATCGCGAGCATCAAACCCGGAAGTATTATCTACGATCCAAACGGCCACGTAGCAGTAGTTTATAAAATCGGGATCAGCGGTCGCATCTTCTTTATCGACGCACACCCTGATAACTCACTAACTCGTGGGTCTTACGGTCAGAAGTTCGCACGCACAAGACCCCATGCTGGTGCGGGCTTTAGAAAATTCCGTCCGATTAAAGTTGTTGCTGGTAAAGCGCAGCTCGCGAGTAACGAAGAAATCGCAGACTTCTCAACAGTTCAGTACTTCGGAACAACCCCTGCGTCCGAGGGACAAAGCTGGAGCAAAGGTAAGTTTGAATTAAACGGCACAGAACTTCAGTATTACGATTATGTACGCGCAGTAATGGCTGGCGGCCGGATTACCGTTGACCCAATTTTAGAGTTAACTGAGATGACTGATGGTTTATGTTTGGATGTGAAAGATCGCATTAACGCTGTAAAAGGCGCCGTAAAAGCTGGAGTGCATAACCGATCTCACGTAAGTCGTCTGCCTTACAACATCTATGGTACAGACGGTGAGTGGGAAGAGTATTCAACTCCATCTCGCGACGCACGCTTAAAAACATCGTTCAAAGAACTTTACGACAACGTTCAGCAGTGGTTGGAGATGGCTGCACAAGGCTCAAACCGGATTATTTACAACGGAACAAATCTCAAAATGGATTTGAAAACTGCCTTTGAAGGAATGGTCGCGAGCTGTTCTCTAAAATACGAAAACAGCAACGGCGAGAGAGTCCGTTTTTCCTTGAACGATGTAGCCGGCAATCTTTGGAAGCTTTCGTTTTCTCCGTACCACTGCCCTGAATTACGTTGGGGCGGTATTGGACCTCTAGCTTCAAGCTGCAGCAGCGGTGACAAGGTGAAGTGGTACAAAGCACAAGCTAAGTTGCGGAACCAAATCGAACGAACTTACGAAGTCAGAATGAATTACTCAGCTGATGAATTGCTTACTGGTTCGGGCACATCGCTTGGCGTTTCTGCTCCACCTGAAGTCGACGTTCGAAAACTCCTCAACTAGTTAAGCCTAGCGTCCACTACAGCTTGTTTTTACCGCAGTCTCTTCGTAGTTCGCCTAAGACAAAATAGGCTGGACAGTTTTCAATTTTGCCGCAGCCATCAACTGAGCATTTTGAGCCGGCAACGACTTTTGCTTCTAAATGTTGGTCAAGTCTGTCGTCACAAAGTAATTCAATCAATATTTGAGGTGACGGAGCAATCGCATCTGCGTGTCGTTTGTCCTCAGCTTTTTGTATTCGATACTCGCTATAAAATTTGGCGATCTCTTCGGTGTGCGTCGGGAAAATTATAATCCAGCTGAGAATAGCGATAACCAGTAAGAAGGGAAGTTTCCAGAGTTTAATTTTGAACACAGCAAAATCCTATTAGGAAAGTTCGTCGCAGTATAGGCCAAAGTCGAGTCTGGCCTATACTCTTCAGTCAGAGATTTGACGAAGACTCCCGGCATTAAGTCAAAGTCCTGTCGACTAAACCCCCGAAATTTTGATCAAAACAAATTAGTTTCGGCTCGCGGCAAAACATCGCATGGCACTTCCGTTGCTTTCTCCCTGTATGTACTTCAAAAAAAGAGGGTTACATGTCAGGTCTAGAGTCTAGTCGAGAATTTTACATCCCACTTATTCAATCAGCAACGCAGCCGGCTCCTCGCGCTGAAAAGCCTACTTCTGGAAGAGACGTTTCACATCTTCTACGAAACGCCATCCTCCTAGCGCGAAACAATGAACATCAACTAGCGATGAATTTGCTTCGAACGGCACTTGCTCACAAGCCGAATGATCGTGTTGCGCTAAAATGGTTGGGGTACTGCTTCAAGGAAACAGGCAAGCTCAACGAAGCTGTTCGCTGCTTTACTGCATTCGATGAACAGATCGTCGATAGCGACGTCTTGTTTTTCGTTTCAGAGTGCTACTACCTTCTTGAGAAGGATCAATTAGCTAACCAAGGTTATATCGAATTACTTTCTCGAGTAGATATCGCTGAAGAGCGCAGATTTGAAGCCTATAAAAACTTAGGCAACATCAATGTACGTGCTGGGGATTTCGACGCTGCCGAAGAGTGCTATGACAAAGCCTATACGATCAATCCGTCGTCAGACGTGCTGATGGTTAACTATGGCACTCTTGAAATTCAACGCGAAAATCTTTCTGCTGCTATTGAACGTTTTCGTCAAGCAGTTCAACTAAGACCCGGTAATGACAAAGCATGGGTCGGTCTTGCGATGGTGCATCGTCATATGGGTGATATTGAGTTATCACAAGCCAACATAGAGCGTGCTCTAGACATCAATCCAACTAACCGCACAGCCTTAAATTTAATTATTGAGTGGGAAGCATCGACTAATAATTTTAACTCTTCAATCGTACGGCTACAGCAGTATCTTG
>JAYSYM010000469.1:0-11711 GCA_043727635.1 Bdellovibrionales bacterium
TGAGGATCAAGTTTTGCTTTCGTGGGGTGAGGCTGAGCTTCGCTTATTCGACGTTACGATTTTGGGCGTGAGTCTGTTCTTCATGGGATCGCTTCACTACGTTATTCATCACACAAAAACCGGTAAGGCGATGCGAGCGGTTAGCTCAAGTTTCGTTGTTGCTCGTTTAATGGGAATCAACACTGACAAAGTTATCGCTTCGACATTTATGATTGGTTCTGCACTCGCTGGTGTTGGCTCAGTTTTAGTCGGAATGAAGTATCCGAAGATTGATCCGCTCATGGGAACTATGATTGGCCTAAAAGCCTTCGTGGCTGCGGTGCTCGGCGGAATCGGCAATATCATGGGTGCCGTACTAGGCGGCTTGATCATGGGCTTATCTGAGGAAATGGTCGTTAGTTACATCTCTAGTACGTATCGCGATGCGGTCGCTTTCGGAATCTTGATTGTAATTCTGTTGTTTAGACCCTCTGGTCTTCTCGGCAAATGGACGACGGAGAAAGTATGACGTCGCTTAAGCGTATGCTTCTCTTCCCGTTGCTCGGCATGATTGCCATGCTCGTGATTGGCTTTAGTTTAGACAATATGTCTAACGCTTACACGCAACTCATCGTTCTCTATATTTACATTAATATTATTCTCGCGCTCAGTTTGAACCTCGTGAACGGCTTCACTGGGCAATTCTCTCTCGGCCACGCCGGATTCATGGGTGTTGGTGCTTACGTATCTGCGTACCTTGCGTCGCTTTACGGAAACGCATTCCTCAATTTCCCTCTTTACGCAATCGCTGGTGGTTTAGTTGCCGCAGCGGCTGGCTACTTGGTGGGCCTACCTTCACTTCGCTTACGTGGCGATTACCTCGCAATCGTGACTCTCGGTTTTTCTGAAATTATTCGAGTGATTTTTTTGAACACCGAAGCAGTTGGTGGCGCGAGAGGCATGATCGGCATTCCACGCCCTCCGGCAGTTGGCGGATTTTCTGAGTTTATGAGCGCCTATTTCTGGGCGTCGACTTGGGTACTTGTGACATTCATTGTTTGCTGGCGTTTGGTGCGAAGCACGCACGGTCGCGGCTTCTTAAGTGTACGCGAAGACGAGATTGCTGCAGAAGCTATGGGTATTAATACGACGCAAATTAAAGTTCGCGCCTTCGTAATTTCATCGTTCTTTGCTGGTATTGCAGGCTCGTTATTCGCTCACGCGGTTCAGTATTTAAATCCTGCATCGTTCGCATTCACAAAGAGCGTCGATGTCATCATCATGGTTGTACTAGGTGGAATGGGAAGCTTAACAGGTTCAGTAGTTGCGGCAGTGATCGTAACAATTTTGCCTGAGTGGATTCTTCGTCCACTTCAAGAATATACTCGCATCGATCTACGCATGGTCATTTACTCTGCGATGCTGATCTTATTCATGATCATGCGGCCACAGGGAATTTTCGGAACTCGCGAAATCACTTCGTTCTTTAAGCGCGCCGGCAAGGCGCGTGAAGGGAGCTTAACGTGAGTATTGGCGGAGAAGTCCTCTTGGATGCACGCAATATCACGATGCAATTCGGTGGCTTAAAAGCCGTCGACAACTTTAATCTCCAGCTTCGAAAAGGCGAACTTGTTGGATTGATCGGACCTAACGGTGCCGGTAAAACAACTTGCTTCAACATGCTCACGGGCGTTTATCAGCCTACTGCTGGTGATGTTTTGATTTGCGATAAGAGCATTAAGGGTTTGAAGCCGCACAAAATTTCTCACATCGGAATGACTCGTACATTCCAGAACATTCGCTTGTTCAAAGAGTTAACTGTTATCGAGAACGTCTTAATCGCCGCTCACCAACACACTTCTTACGGTTTAACTTCAACTGTTCTGCGCTTGCCTTCATTTTTCAAAGAGGAAGACGAACTTCGCGAAAAAGGGATGAAGCTTCTTTCGATCTTCGATCTCCATCGCAAGGCTGACGATCAAGCAGGAAGCCTTCCTTATGGACAGCAGCGCAAACTTGAAATTGTGCGCGCCCTTGCTACTGATCCGAAGATCATTCTATTGGATGAGCCAGCGGCTGGAATGAATCACAATGAAACTGTTAGTTTAATGGAGACGATCGCTCAGATTCGTCGCGACTTTAAACTCACGGTACTTCTCATCGAACACGATATGAAACTTGTTATGGGAATTTGCGAACGCATTCTAGTTCTCGATCATGGTGTGACGATTTCTCAGGGTAACCCAGCTCACATTAAGAACGATCCGAAAGTGATCGCGGCTTATCTCGGTGCTGACGTTGAAGGCGCGACTCACTAATGAAAAAGACCATCTTGAACGTTGAAAATTTAAATGTGTTTTACGGCGGGATTCACGCACTCAAAGATATTAGTTTTTCTGTAGGTGAAGGCGAGATCGTCTCGTTAATTGGCGCTAATGGCGCTGGCAAAACTACCTCCCTCCGCGCAGTTTCAGGAATCGTACCCTTCACTGGAAATATCAATTTCGATGGCCACGATCTAAAAAAGTATAAAGCTCATCAATTAGTAAACTTAGGCATCGCACACTCTCCAGAAGGTCGCGGAATTTTTCCTAACTTAACTGTTATGGAAAATTTGGAAATGGGCGCTTACTCGCGTAAGGACAAAGCCTCTGAGATCAAAAAAGATTACGAGCATTGCTTCTCACTTTTTCCTCGCATGAAGGAACGATTGAGGCAAAAGGCTGGGACTCTCTCTGGAGGCGAGCAACAGATGCTTGCGATAAGTCGAGCATTGATGGCTCGTCCAAAACTCTTGATGCTTGATGAACCATCGCTTGGTCTAGCGCCACTAATCGTTGCGCAAATCTTCGATATCATTCGGATGGTGAACAAAGAAGGTACGACCATTCTTCTGGTTGAGCAGAACGCCCGCATGGCTTTGAAGATCTCTGATCGCGCCTACTGCGTTGAAACAGGAAAGATCACACTCAAAGGCACAGGCCAGGAACTTCTCAACGACCCACAAGTTGTGAGCGCATACTTAGGCGGCTAGACTCGACCTAACTCAGACTCTCAAGCTACGTCATATGTACCGAAACGTAACGTATGACTGTTTCAAGTTTTATACTTCTGATCACTGCTGTTTTTCTCATAGTTCCTGGTGCACAAGCGCAGAGTAGTAATTTAGGTACTGCAACTGCTGCCTGCGGAACAAGTAGCATTCTCGATTTCGCAAGAGAACTTAGAGATCGCGCGCAAGCGTTGGTGGTTGGCAATGATGATGCCCCAAAAAATTCAGTTACAGTAAAACTTGCTCCAGCGAAACCTTATAAAAAACCGCTGGCGGCGTATTGCCCGAACGGTACGGCTCGATACGGAGCTAAGAGCAGACCGGTTTCTTACTATGGTGACGGTACTGACGGTTTTGCAGGAGAGGAAGTTGCTTGCTCAAATCAACTTCCGTCGATGAGAACTATGAATCCAAATGCGCTCCGAGTGGCTTTGCGTACGGATATCTTTAAACGATTAATGGCGAAGAGCGGAAAAGACTATTCGAAGAGGAATATTTGCGGCGCGCAGATTATCCTCCACCGCCCCGGCCTTAAAGAGCCAGTGATCGCAACGATTGTTGATAATGGCGATCTTGGACTCACAAAGAAAAAGATTAAGCCCATGCGTGATATCGATTTATCACCAGCTGTTCGTAAAAAAATGAAAATTACTACTGATGACGGTTTGGCTCTTGATGTGAGCTACGTAGTTTGTGATATCTAACTACTTGTTGAGTTGATTCGCCCTAAAGTCTTTTACTGAGAAGACTTTCGATGGCCCCATATACGACTCGATGTCGAAAATTTCAGTATTAACTTTCTTTCGAAGTCCGATCGCGACGTCGTCTTCTTGGCCAGGAATCGCAAGGTACACGATAATCCCTTCGCGTTTACTGTTTGAGCCGGGTACGGATTGATTTTTGAAATCTGATTCGGACCACGTATCAACAACAACTGCCTTAAAAATCTTTTTATCGCTAACCAGAGCAACTACAACTTGTTGTTTCTCGGCTGCACCTAACAGAACGAAATCTTGAATCTTGTCGTTATTTAAATCGAGAGTGAGCATCATTGGCTTTTCGCTAGCGCTCGACTTCTCGAACAAATCGATGACCTCAGGAACAAAATCAGTTTCAGCAAACGGCTTGAATTTGAAATTCCACTTAGCTAGAGATTGCCTTGCTTCGATTGGAAGTGATTTTAAATTTGAATCTTCAGCTGTAGCAAACGTGGCGCAACCGGTAAGAACTAAAACACTGAGCAAGCTTTTCTTTGCAGTTGAAAGTATCATCGCTTCGCTCCCGGCGTAGAAGTGACCGACGGAAACCACGATCTCATAGATTTACCAACATTGTTGAGCCACGCGGGAGTTCGAATAACTGGCTGAGCTGGATCGTTGTAGAAAATGTGGTTTCCGATTTGCTGACCCTTCGTAAGCTTACCGTTTCTTGCCCACTTAGGTGCTGGAATTGCCTGCTTACCTTTGTTAGCATAGTAATGCGTCGGATTGGTCGAACTCGAAAAATAAGTCATTGCTGTGTGAACAGAGGATTCGCAACTTTTATATGCGTTTGTGGTTGTGCTCAAAGTAGTTTTGTCTCTAGTCCATGAGAACTGCCACGGCTTATAAATCATTTTGCAGTAAGCTCCTGGTTGATCGGCTGCATTCGCGCGCGCAATCACCACGATATTGACTGCCATCTTTCCAGAAACTTCTTTCTCACCACCGGCTTCGAAGAAGCAGTTGCAGATCATGCATTGCTTTTCGCTATCTCGGCTTGAGCACGAGTGGTCTCGCGCAAAGCTAGGCGATGCATACAGCAATGCGAAAATGGCAATTGTTAGCACTGATAAATATTTGAAGATGAATCTATCCACTAGCTAAATTGTAGCTAAAAACAGGCCATCTTATAAGGGGTTGTCGTCGTTTCAGCCCGATTTGGCCGTCTAGTACTTAGACAGTCGTCGAGGTTACTTGACGCTAATAGATCGATAAGTTTGCGAGGCTAAATGCGAGGGCAATTCCGAGGGCGCAACCGAGATATACGAGTCCGTGTACACACTTAGTCTTGATCTTTTGCATTGCTCGCTCCGAATCTCGTCACCCGTTTTTCCGCTCCGTTAGAGCGAGACGGAAGGGGTGAAGTTCCGTCTCTTGGAGGGCAATATGAATACAGTTAATAGTTGGCAGTCTGCAGTTAACAGAAGCAGTTACAGTTTCTGAGACTGCAGACTTGAACTTTAACAGCCAACGGCTAACCGCTGACTGTTAACTATTTACGATTAACGCTTGAGATTGATTACTTCGCCGAGCAATTCGTCAGACGTCGTAATTGTCTTCGCGTTGGCTTGGAATCCACGTTGGTTCTGAATCAAGCTTACGAATTCCATCGCAAGATCAACTGTTGAACGTTCGAGGGATTTAGCGAACAACTTTCCGCGGCCAGCATGGTTGGCTTTACCGACTGAAGCTGTACCAGAGTCACGAGCTTCTTTAAACCGGTTGTTACCAACTTTGTACAGAGCCTCAGGGTTCTCGAATTTCGCAAGAGCGATCTGAGACAAGTCTTTTGCTTCGCCGTTTGAGTAAAGAGCTGTCATAACACCTTCGTCATCGAACGAAATGTTAGTGATCGTACCAGCTGAAGAACCGTCTTGGCTCCAGTTGTGTAAATCAGATTCTTTACCGTACTGCTTCGATCCGTCGATCCCTTTACCTTTATCAGTAGTCAATGAATCGCCGAAGTCGATTTTAATTTGTTGGTTTTGAGTTGCTCCACCATTGAAGTTGAATGCAGACTTCTTAGAAGTTTCTGTATCCAACTTACCATCTGCAGTGAATGTAACTTGACCGTCATAAACTTCGAAAAGTTCTTCTGGCTTTCCACCAACGACTTCTCTGCCGTCAGCCATACCCTTAACACTCCACTGACGATCAGCAGTTTTTGTGAAGAACATAGTAACCATGTGCTTGTTACCTTGAGAATCGAACATCTCAACGCCAGTTGAATAGTCTGAAGAAGTGTATGGATCTTTTGGATCAAAAATCTTCTTCGCTTCTGTGCGTGAATCAAGGTTCAACTCAAGTTTAACTTCTTTAGTAGCTTTAGCTGGGATAAGTGCGCGCGGGAAACGAACGTCACCTAATTTATTGATGATGTTCCCTTTGTCGTCAGAGCCGAAGCCTTGAACACGTTGGTTATCATTAGTTACTAAGAATCCGTCTTTGTCGAAGTGGAATGAACCGTCACGAGAGTACGACTCTCCATCTGATCCTTTAAGAGTAAAGTAACCGTCGCCAGAGATCGCTAAGTCAGTAGCTTTCTCAGTCGAATCAACGTTACCTTGCATGAGTACAGGGTTAACAGCGCCGATCTTCACACCGCGACCGATTTGGTTACCACCAAGGACACCCTTGAGTGATTTCGCGATAATGTCTTGGAACTCCGCACGAGAGTGTTTGAACCCCGTAGTATTAGCGTTGGCGATGTTATCGCCGATTACGCCGAGAGCTTCACCTTGTGCAGTTAAACCGGACACACCGGTATATAAAGAAGAAAGAACACCCATAACCCCTCCTAGGTTTTAAAATCACTGCGTCAATCAATCGGCAGTGTGGAAGAGCTCCCTAACCAAACAGTTAGGACCAGCTCAATTACGTTTAAACATTACCTTCAGCTCGCCTCATGCTCACCTTCAGTAACTGATTCGCGGCTTGTAACTATATTGGTAGATATTCGACCTACCAACTTTTGCTACTTACCTTGCCCACCCGAGCTCGAATCATCTGACTTCACTCACTCATTCTTTCGAGTGCCTTCAGATCATTCTGTCTCGCGTTAATTTAATTCTATCTCACTCCTTTTAACTAAAAAGTCCTAAAAAGTTTTTCTAAACTTTCGCTCGAGGCAAAAGTTGCCTAAACCATTACTGTTGAGTCGATGTTCGTAAACACGTTTTCTTTCATCGCGTTTTTGTCCATCACAGTTACAACAGTGTTGTTCTTTACACTGACAATCAAAGCCGAGTTATCAGTTATTACCAAAGTATCTTTCGAACCTTTTTGTGCCGCTTTTGCAATTGCACCTTCAATGTTCTTCATCGCCTCAGGGCTGAACGAAATTCCCCGTGAGCGCATTCGCTCCACTGCATGAGACGAAAACTTCAGTGACGAAGAAAGTTCAGCGCCTTTAAGTGGTGCTGCTGTTCCCATTTGTGCACTAATCGCGCCCAAACGGTTTGCTATTGAAGGATCTGCAGCAGCAGGTCCTTGCGAACCAATCGCTTGATCAAGAGCTTGCTTAAACTCAGCACCGTCTACTTTTCCCGCGCCTTTAGCGCCACCGTTTTGCGAACCGATCGAACCGGCACCGCCAACAGCATTAGGAATTACAGCTGCGAGTTTATCCAAGCCAGCCATTTATATTTTCTCTGGCTTTGTTGGATTCATAGCTTTCTTCACTTCGTCTAGCACCTTGCTAGACATACCCACAGTTTTTCGAATATCAGAACTAGTCGCTGGATCAACCGCTTTACCAACTTTTTGATCGGCTTGAGGTTGAGCGTTTTTCTTAAGAGGTACCGTTTGTCCCTGCGGACCTGGTACTTGCATGCCACCCGCTTCGATTGGAAGTCCCATTCCAGTTTCATTTGGCACTTCTTCAATTCGCTTAACATCTTGCATGCGAATAGTTTGGTTACCAACAAGTAGAACCGGTCCTTCTGGAGTGAAGTTCATACCTGAAATTTTTCCGTCGAAATCAGTGCGCGCATGTAACTTAGCACCATTTGAACCAGTTGCCTCAGCCGCGAATCTGTATTCGCCCGGACGAGCCGCTGCTCCATCATCAGACATGCCATTCCATGTAACAGTGTTCGCACCCTTTTTAAGGTTCAAGTTGTCGATCTGACGAATAACGTTTCCGTCGCCGTCGAGAACTTTAACGCTAACCTTCGCGGCATCGCCCGAAAGGTTAAAGTTGAAATCATGTTTAGTATCATTAGCGATACGAAGAACTTTTGAAGAATCGCCGCTAACTTTCTTGCCGATAAAGTTCAACGCCTGATAATTCATTTGTGGTTGTTGAGCCTTGTTCATGTCGCCGAGAGCTGAGTTAATGTTGCTCAACTGCTCCAGTGATGTGAACTGTGCAAGCTGTGCCGCCATCTCGTGCGATGGTTGCGGATTCGTTGGATCTTGATGCTTCATTTGAGCAAGCATTAGTTTTAGGAACGAATCTTTATCGAGTGTGTTGTTACCAACATTGCGTGCTGCTTTTTTTGGATCTACCCAATTAGGATCAGCAACTTTATTTAGAAGGCTACCAATGTCACCCTCGGCACCAAGCGCTGTTTCTTTGTCGGCAACACTGAGGTTGTTGGTTTTATCCATCTCAGAAGCTCTCACCGAATCAGATAATTTGCCGTAAGGAGTTGTACCCGTTTTAATATTCATAAAGTTACGCCACCATATCTAATCTGCGATCAGTTTGCTTTTTCCCAGACCCGCTACCAGAGCTCGTCGATCCCACAGCGTCTGGTTGCGGAACTCCGCCCTCACGCTCTGCGAGATTCTTGTAGGCCTTGTATCCCGAGTTATCAAAAAATCCTTGGCGGAAACCTTGGCGCTCATCACGCATGTTTCCGAGGAAGTTCTGTGCAAATTCGCGAGACTGATTTTGCTTATGGTCATTAAGCTGCTCTTGCATTTGCTTCGAAACACCTTCAGAAAGGTCTACTCTTAAAGTATCAACCTGGAGTTTATGCGCTGCAAGGCTAGCTTTAAGCTCAGAGAGACCCTCTTCGATCATCTTCTTTGCTTCTTTATTTTGAGTGATCATCTGAATGTTCACTTGGCCGTTTTCAACCGCGACCTTTAGATTAACTTGGCCCATGCCTTCGGGACTCATCTCCAACTTCATCTCGCCGCCACCTTCTTTAATGATGACTTGAGCTTGTTTGATGAGGTTCTGAATATTTACAGTTTTGTCTTCAGCATTTGGTTGCACTGCACCCGGGAGCATCGCTCCAGCACCTAGAGCTGAGGCATCAGCAAGTTTAGCGCTTGTTAGGCCGTGGCTCATTGAACCACTCACAGCATTTAATAACTCGTCGCCCTTAAGCGCTTTAGATTCTTTTCCTTCAGAACCAGCGCCTGCGGCTTTTACTTTTGAAATCTCAGGGGAGAAGGCGCCTGCGGCCGTGATTGGCAATTGAGTTTTTAGTTGCGAAGCATTTGATTGCGATTGCTGATCTTGTTGTTGAGAACCAAATCCTCCACCTTGTTGAGATGAAGTAGTTTGACCTTCAGAAGCTAAAGCTGAAGTCATTCCTGAGAAGAACGCAGCAGCTCCCGCTGCCGATCCTGAGTCATCAGATTTTTTCGATGCAGGACTCAAGTTATTTGACCCGTTGATCGAAGAGCTGATTGGGGCAGCAGAAGAAGTAGCTGCAGAAACTTGCGAAGCAGACAATTTCCCGCTAGCTGCAGTCATTCCCGCGACCGAAACTTTACCTTCGTTACTAGATTCCATTTTTCCATTTTGGAAAAATTTCTGATTTAACTCCTGAAGAGATTTATCAAGAACCTGCTGGTTGTATTCTTTTTGTCCAAGAACTTCTGTTCCAACAGCCGTTTGCTGATTACCAGTCATTTGCTCACTGAAAACCTGATCACCAGATTGTTCAAGCATTTGAGCATAAAGTGCAGCTACTTTTGGCTTCTGATCAGCATTTAGCGGAAGTTCATTAACGAACGCCTGTGTTGATTCAGAAACTGGAGCAGCTAAAACTTGTGGAGTTAGTTGAGAGAACGCAGCAACAATTTGTTCAGCCGTAATACCAAATTGTTCCTGCATTTGCTCAACGAACTCAGTAACACCTTCTTGATTTAAGAGTGTGTCTTGCGAAGCGAAACCTGAAACTAGTTCGCTGTCTAAACCTTCAACTTCTAAGCCACGCTTAGGAGTTGAGAACTTCGCCGGAAGCATGTCAGGCATTACAAAGTCGTCATTCTTTGAAGCTTTAGATTTCAATTCTTTTTTAACATTGCCATCAACTGCGCGGCGAGAAACTTTATCTTCAAGTTTAGTGCTGTCCTGAGGCTTCGAGCCATCAGTCACTTCGCCTTTAGAATTGTATGATTTTTCTTTGAGTTCTTTTCTCGCTTCTTTTTCAGCACGAGCATTTCGAAGAACGTCATTAAACTCAGGGGCTTTTTCAGACTTAGAAGGTTTTGCACCAGAAGATGGAGCTGAATTGCTTGATAGCAAGTCAGAAGCATCTGCTTCTTTCTTTGATTTCGACGGTGCATCAGCACGATCTACTTTCGGGAAAAATTCTGGTATCGAACCTTTAATCACTTTTTAGCCTTCTGCTGTTCGACCCAACAAATCCTTTGTTGGGTTAAAACTCAATTTACTAACTATTCAGTTGCTGGTTGTCTGTATCCAGCTAGTGCTTCTGATAACTTCTGCGCTTTTTTCGCATCCATCATATTCAAAATCTCAGAGGCACTTTTCTTTTTCATCTTATCCAGGACTTCTACCGCTAAGTCTTCGTTGATCGTTTCGATCACTCGAGCTGCTTGTTGCGGCTTCATTCCTGCGTAGACTTGCACGAGCTTGTCTACTTTCGCTTGGTCTGTTGCAACTTTGTCTTTCAGAACTCCTGAAATCTCAGAGCGCATCTTCTCAAGCTGCTGGATTTTTACTTCCAGTTCTGACTTCTGTTGTTGCAATTCCTCTTCCAACTTCGCAAGTTCGGCTTCTTTTAAGTCTAGCTCTTGCTTTCGATCGTTTAACTTATTGAAAAAGCTCAGCTCTTCAAGCGTCCAGCTGCGAGTGTCGGGAATTTCTTCCTTCTTCACTGGCACTTCAACTGCGGCAGTTTTTGCTGCAGCCTCAACTTTTGCCGCGGAAGTTTTTGCCGCTTTTTCTGCGTTAGCGGCTTGCGCCGAACCTAAAAATCCGATTTCAATTTTGCTAGCTAGCTGCTCAATCTGATTGGGGAAAGTTACGCCAACTGCTAGACCAGCAACAATCAGTGTTAAGGCAATTGCTGCCCCCACTGGGAACTTTGCTTTTTTAGCTTTGGCTTGTGCTTTGCGCTGAATCATTCGCTCAGCGAGATGCTGCTTAAGCGCTTGCTCTGGGTTAGAGCTGTTTTGCTTAAGGTTCTTAGTCATGATCGATTTAGGTGACACACCGTTTTTCGATGCCTGTCGCGCTTCTTTAAAAAATTTCTGATAACCGTTTGTTTGTTTCATACTTTCCTTAAAAAACGCATAGTAATCATGTCATCTACGTCTTTTTGTTCTTTGCGCTTCTGTTCAGTTTTAAATTCTTCAAGTTTCTTTTCTCTTAACTTCTCGAGTGTCTTACGTTCGCGAGCGGCAAGAATAAGTTCTTCTTGTCGTTGCTCAACGTCCATATTCATCTCGCGAATCACATCTCTCTGCTTGGCAATCCGAATCTTTTGGCCATTAGCAAACTCATCAGCAATCGCGCCCGAGTTCTGAGATTGTCCGCCTTGGCGCTCCATTTCGAAGGCTCGAGCTCGCACATCATCAACAGCTTTGAAGAGAGCACTAAGCTCAGCTTTTGCCGAATCAAGACGTCTTTGCGCATCCGCAAGGTTCTTCTGCGCAATCTCCTCGAGAGTTTGCTTGTGCGACAAAAGTTTTTCGTACGTGTACCTAAA
>JAYSYM010000470.1:0-3884 GCA_043727635.1 Bdellovibrionales bacterium
TACACCATCGGCGATGAGTAGTTTGCCGAGTTGTTGTAGCCCATTGCTCGAAGGCACATCGTCACCGAAGCTGAAGAAACGCCGTTTTCGCTCACAACGATTATTCGCTGTTCTGGTTTGATACCGACTGATTCTAATTTTTTCTTCAATGCGATTCGCGGTCTTCCTTGCGCTGTCAGGAACTCTTTCCAGTGAATGTTAATCGCACCCATGTTTGGAATTGCGCGCGCTACTCCAAGTCCTGTCTTGTTGGTGTAATCAGACTCTGAGCGAACATCGATAATTCTTGCTGGCACTCCGCTATTAATCACTGACACAACTTCTGCGCGAGTAGCGAGGAGACTTGCATCAACTTGCGGCGACCAAGGCGGCACAGCTTTCACGCGCGGAGTAGCCGCATCGGCCTGTTCGATAGCGGCTTTTTCATGCGGATCGCGTTCGCCGCGATACTGCTCCACTTGTTCGATGGGGCTGAATCCCGGATCGGTCTTCGCAAACTTAAATTTTCCCTTTACCGAATTAACATCAGCGAACTGAACTTTGTTAACTCCAAGGTACGCGAGCATCCACGCTACTCGCCCTTCTTCGCCCTCACCCTCAAGTCCCCGACCTAATACAGTCAGCGAAGTTTCTGGTGCGACACCAAGAGCTGCGAGTCTTCTCGTTAAAACACTCAAGTCACTTTGCAAAATTCCCTTTTGTGCTTCTTCAGCTTGAGTGTAATCGCTCCACTGAATACGAGCAGAACCCGGAATGAAACCGAGTGAGTGAGAAAATGCAGGGCGAGCGTCAACGATCTTCGCGTCGTTCGACAGATCGAGATCGCTCAATCCCTTCGTACTCTCCGTCGAGTAACGACGAGTGTTCACTGAATCAGTTTTAGTTGGCTTAAGCGCGCAACTACCCACGCTCAAAAGCAAAAGCAGAATCGAGAGATTTCGAATACTTGATGCGGCGCTAGACCATTGGGAACCGGGTACCATTTGACCTACTTAAATTTCATGGTTGGGAAGAGGATGATGTCGCGAATACTCGGGCGATCAGTGAGGAGCATGACGATTCGCTCAACACCAATGCCGACGCCACCGGTTGGTGGCATTCCGGTATCGATCGCGAGCAAGAAGTCTTCATCCATCGGGTGAGCTTCTTCGTTATCTCCGCGCTGGCGATCTTGCTCTTCAAGGCGTGAGCGCTGATCTTCTGGATCGTTAAGCTCTGTGTATGAGTTTCCGATTTCCATGTTCGCAGCGAATGGTTCAAACCGTTCGACTAAACCCGGATGACGTCGGTGTTTCTTTGTTAGCGGAGAAATTTCTGCTGGGTGATCCATTACAAAAGTTGGGTTCCAGAGGTGTTGCTCCGCTGTGAGTTCAAAGATTTCCATGATCATTTGTCCGCGTGAGCCTGGCTTTTTCTTGTCTGAGCCGAGTTCTTTAGATTTTTTGAATAAAGCTTCTTCATCCATCTTCAATGGATCAATCCCAGCGTATTCTTTTACACCGTCAAGTACCGTGAGTCTTCTCCAGGGCGGAGTGAAGTCGATCTCTTTACCTTGGTACTCAAACTTAGTAGTGCCTTTGATCTTCATGCAAAGGTGAACGCAGATGTCTTCGAACTGTTTCATTTGGTATTCGTAGTCCGTGTACGCTTCGTACCATTCGAGCATCGTGAACTCAGGATTGTGTGAGCGATCGATACCTTCGTTACGGAAGTTCTTACCCACTTCGTAAACTTTTTCGAATCCACCGACAATCAAGCGCTTTAAGTAAAGCTCAGGACTGATTTTCATGAAAAGTTTCATGTCGAGTGCGCGATGGTGAGTTGAGAATGGATGTGCTGCTGCTCCGCCGTAGATTGGTTGAAGAACAGGAGTTTCTACTTCAAGGAAACCGCGCGCATTTAAGAAATTGCGGATCTCGGCGATGATTTTCGAGCGAGTAATGAAGACTTTTCGAGACTCTTCGTCGGTGATCAAATCTAAGTGTCGGTGACGATATTTGATCTCGATATCTGCAATGCCGTGAAACTTCTCCGGAAGTGGCTCGAGTGTTTTGCAAAGCATTTTAAATTCTTTGCAGTGAAGGCTAAGTTCACCCTTCTTAGTTTTGAAAACAAACCCTGTGATACCAACGATATCGCCGATGTCGAGATACTCGAATGCGATTTTATCTTGGTCAGGTAATTCTTCAGTGCGTAAGTAACACTGAATCGAACCACTCTGATCTTGAATGTTAAAGAACGCAGCCTTCCCCATCGGGCGCTTTGTCATCAACCGACCAGCAATTTTAAATACGCTTCCCTCTTTTGCTTCGCCGGTTTGCAAAGCTTCTTGGAAGTCGCGATGAATATCTGCGGTTACTGCGGTTCGATCGTAGGTGTGAGGAAATGGATCAATACCGGCAGCTCTTAGCGCGTGAAGTTTTTTTCGTTTCTCGGCGCGAAGAGGATTGTCGCGTTCTTGGGTTCGATCAGGATGCTGGGATTGATCTGACATTAGTTATTTTTTCCCGCAAAAATATCCATTGCGCGTGTGAGAAGTTCGATTGCTTCACCTTTTGGTCTCTGGAATGCGTTACGGCCCATGATCGAACCGAAGCCACCGCCTGCAGCAATTTGTTTTAATTCATCCATCAACTCGTTAGTCGATTTCGTTTCTCCACCAGAGAAGATTACGATACGTCGACCGTTGAATGAAGATTGAACCACGTGGCGAATACGATCAGACAAAGTATCAATTTTAATTTTTTCTGATTCGTAAACTTTGCGAGCAGCTTCTTGCTCAATGTGCGAAGAAGGTGGCTTAACTTTGATGATGTGGGCACCGAGTTGTGCTGCGATCTGTGCGCCGTAAGCGATCGCGTCGATAGCTGTCTCGCCAGCTTTTGAGATATTATCGCCGCGTATATAGGACCACACGACAACAACGAGGCCTGCTTCTTTTGCCTTACGAGAAATTTGCGCAAGCTCTTCGTACATGCTTTTTCTCATTGTGCTGCCTGGGTAAATCGTAAAACCAACTCCCACGCAACCCAACCGCAATGCGTCTTCAACTGCTGAAGTCATTGCCGAGATTGGAGCACCCTTAACGTCAAAAAGAGTTTCTGAGTTATTCACTTTTAAAATTAGCGGAATCTCTCCAGCATAATCACGAGCACATGCTTCTAAGAAACCGAGTGGTGCTGCATAAGCATTGCAACCAGACTCGATTGCTAAGTTGAAGTGGTAAGCCGGATCGTATGAGTCAGGATTTTTTGCGAAGCTTCGCGCAGGCCCGTGCTCGAAACCTTGATCGACCGGAAGAATTACCATCTTGCCTGTTCCAGCTAATCGACCATGATTCATGATGCGCGCGAGGTTTGTTAAAGTTCCTACGTTGTCGGATCCGTACCAGCTTAGAATTTCTCGGACTCTTGGAGTCATTGTCTTGTTCCCTTCGGCCTTACTAAATTGAAATAAATCGCATCAAGCTAACAAGGAAACCGCAGGTGGATCAAGGGTTTGGCTTTGCCTTCGGCTAATTGACAACCGGCACCTTAAGACTCATATTCCTCGTGCACACCCTATAGGCAAAGGCTAAACATATGTCAGACACAGTTAGAGTACATTTCGAGCCGACCCCGAACCCGCAAAGTCTTAAATTTGTGGTCGATCGGCCTATCACAAGCGACACAGCCGAGTTCAAGCAAGGTGAGCCAACCTTTAGGTCTCCGCTCGCAAAAAAGCTCTTCGGTTTCCCGTGGACCCTTGGGGTCTTCATTGGCCGCGATTTCGTAACGGTGACGAAGCAAGACTGGGTTGATTGGGAGACTCTCGCAGAGCCGCTCTCGGGCCTGATCGCTGAGCACATCGAACGAGGTGAAACCGTTCTGACTGAGGCCGAGGCC
>JAYSYM010000471.1:0-3883 GCA_043727635.1 Bdellovibrionales bacterium
AATAGAGCCAACTTACAAATTCTTTGTGAAACCTATTGAGCCTAAAAATATTTTCCCGATCAAGATCTAAGTTCTCCTCAATCCACTCACCTTTGTGAATCAAGTAAGGCTCTGGCGAATAGATCGGGCCGCCGAGTTTAACTTTCCCAGCGCCCTCGAGTACGATCAGCATAGTGTCGTCTTTACGTCGCTCTAAAATACTTGGTCGCCCCACTCCAGCAACGCGTCTGATTTGGACATGAGACTCGCTGTCAGAACTGCAGCCATGCAATCGGTAGTAATCAGAGAATGCAAGTGCGATAAGTGAGTTCGAGTGAACTGCATCGTCGATCATCTTAATGTAACGTGGTTCAAATATATTTAACGGCTTTGCAGTCGATGGAAAGAAAACCATTCCAGGCAAAGGAAAAACAGAAAAACTGGAGATCATCCTAAAACCTCCGACGGTAACTAAAACTCCCAGCGAAAAACCAGCTAAATAGTATCGCGGAATGAGCACTTCGCTTGCAAAGAAAGCAAATTAAATCTGTTAAGTTATCTGTTAATTTGAGAGGTCAAGAGTGGCAGCGCGTGTGAGTCGGTCCCAAATTGCATCCCAGAACCCGCCCGCCAGAGTTTCGGTTTTTACGACGTAGATGAGGTCGGCACCCGATTCGGCAGTCACTCGCATTTCGTTATAAAGTTCACGAGCTGCTAAACGCGCCTCACTCGAAAGATTCAACTTCTTTGGTTGGCTAAAACTCTTGTCCAACTTTCCTTCAACTTCTTTAAGCCAACTTTGCTTTAATGCTGCCTCTGTCAAAATGACCAGTGGGATGTCTGGCATGTAGTGGTGCTCAAGGTGTCCCGGCGAAGCCTGACTAATGCTTCGAACAATCTGAACTGGCTGTCCCCATTTTTTTAATTCATTAGAAAGCGCTTCTTGAGTGACTGCTCCAGGCCGCAATACTTCGATGAGTTCATCACTCACACGAATGACTGTACTTTCAACTCCAACTTCGCAGGGCCCGCCATCGATCGTCAGGACATTCGGAAATGCATCTCGCACATGTTCAGGACGACTCGGACTTGTCTTAGTAAATTTATTTGCGCTCGGTGCTGCCACCGGGTGACCTAGGCGTTTGATAATTTCGAGCGCCAGGTCGTGAGCGGGCATCCTTATACCCACAGTGTCGAGGCCTGATGTGATCAAAGGATTTACGTGTTTCGCTTTCGGCAAGATAAGAGTGAGAGGGCCCGGCCAAAATTTTCGAGCTAAGTAATCTGCAAGTGGCGACCAATTAGTAGTTAGATTTTGTGCCTGCTTAAAAGTAGAGACATGAACAATCAGTGGATCAAAGAACGGACGCTCTTTAATTTCAAAAATTTTTTTTAGACCTTCTTCACTCTCGATCGAAGCCGCAAGGCCGTACACTGTTTCGGTAGGCAGACCAATAACTTCATTACCCCGCAGCGCTAGCACTGCCCGATCAAGATCCGGTCGTAATGTGTGAAGTTGGGTTGGCTTCGAGCTCATTTTCTATAGTTCTCTCTTGTGTCGTACTCTCATGTGTCGCGCTCTCATGTCCAGCCGCGAAAGCATCGACTCGAACAAGTTCCATACTCATTCGACTTCCCACTCCTAGGCGGCTCAACACTTCAAAACGTCCACCCCAAAAGCTTACCATCGCTTGAATTTCTCGCAAAGAAAGTTCGTGCCCGGCAGCCGAGTTCGGTGAAAACTTCTCGCGGAGCCCCCATCCGTTGTCTTCGATGGTCACCGAAGCCGCCTTATAGCCTACTCTAAGTGCAACTCGAACAACCCCTTGTTCGCCATTGAGTGAACCAATCGACTTCGAAATGGCTGAGGCAAATAGATTTCGAAGATCATTTTTCTCGGCCGCCACCGCTACCGGCAATGACATTGGTGCCGGTAGATCGAGTGTGACCCGCATGTTCTTCTTTCCAGAATATTTTGACTCTGCCTGGTTAATCGCTTCACGAAGGACGTCGATCACGTCGTTAAGCAATACCTGATCAGAAATCGACTCTTGCTTTTCACCGGCATGGTGATCATTGACTCGCTCACGCACAGTTTCATGCAACGAGGGCATTCGAAGAATGCGTGGTTGCTTCCGAAGAAGAAACATTTGCGCCTGCAAAATGTCTTGGCGTCGCTGCATGGTCTTAAGTTTCGCAGTCACTGCCTTTCGATGAACGTAAATGGCATTCAAAAACCAAATAACGAAACTTACGATAAGTGTGAGCGCAGGCAAAAGTAAGCTTTGTGTGGCACGAACGCGATCTGACCACGTCGCTAGCGGTAAGCTCAACAATGGTGCTGCGAGTATCGTAACTTGACTCGGAAGCATTGCTAAGAGCGATAGCCTAAGCGACAGAAAGCTGATCGCAGAACTCAAGACCAGTGCAGCGCACACAATCAGGTAGGAAAGGCCGAAAACATCCGTCTGAAGATAAGCAAGAAATGACTCTGAGAGCGCAATCGCTAAAAACAGCAAGCTCGCCGTTCCTTCGACCAGTGGTTTGCTTTTTTCAGTTGTTACTAAAAGCAACAGCGCAACGCCCGCGAGACTGAGCACTATTCGACTCACCATCAACGCGTAAAAGTAATATTCGCTAGCTGAGGAAAGTCCCTTAATGCCCGCGAAAGCCATAGTCGATGCGACTAGCAAAAATGATAAAATTTGAAGGAGTCTTGATTCCATTAGACCATTCTCCAAAGCACAACTCGTACCGTCGATATCCCTCGCGAAATCAGCCCAAAAACCAATAAGCGTAGAGGGACTTTGCTACCATGTTAGGCTTTCAAAAGTTGGCTGTAGAAAGTTCCCGTTTGCCAGGCTTTATGAGCTAGCTTAGGCTCGAAACCTATTGCTGCCAGCGCGAAAGGACTCACATGACTCAGGTTCCATCAGTTCGATCAGTTCCCCCGGCTCCGCCTTATAAAGCTGGCGATGTACTTGTGGTTTTCGGAGAACTTTTCGCCCGCGGCTACGCAAACGGTATCGTTGATGAGGCTCAAGCAGCTGGACTAAAAGTAATTTATTCGACTGTTGGTCGTCGTGATGAAAAAAATCAGCTTCGCGCATTGAATACCGATGAGCTTGCTAATCAGCCGAAAGATTTTATCAACATTCCTCTCGAAGCAGGCTTCGATATGGAGGTTGCTACTTCTGGCAAATCGCCGGTCGATCAACTTCATGGCGTAAAGATGAGCGAGTGGTCGCAAGCTAAATTGGATTGGAACTCAATTGAGGAATCGCGAAAAAAAGGTGTCGAACGCTTTCGCAAGCATACAGCGATGTACATGGAGAAGTTGGCGCCGATGATTCCAAAAGGTTCGAGCGTTATCTTCGCGCACATTATGGCAGGCGGAGTTCCACGCACAAAAGTAATCATGCCGACGATGAACAAAGTTTTCAAAGGCATTGGCGATCGTCACTTGAGTTCAGAGCAGCTCTTTGCATCAGATCTTGGAAAATTCAGCTTAATTAATTTTGAAGAAGTAACGGCAAACACCCTTACTCATCTCATCGAGCTTTCAAGCAACGTTCGCAAGCAAATTGAAACTAGCGGCGGATCAGTTCGCTACATCGCTTACGGGTATCACGGAACAGAAGTTTTGAATCAAGGTCGTTATGATTGGCAGACATATACGCCATATTTCCAAGGCTGGGCAAAAATGAAACTCGAGCAAGTGGCTCGAGATGCCCAGGCTAAGGGAATTCAAACTGCTGTTTACAACTGTCCCGAGATTCTCACTAACTCGAGCAGTATTTTTCAAGGAGTTGAAGTATCTCTTTACCCGCTGATGGCAGCGATTAAGAAGGAAGCTGGCACCTCAAAATATGCGCAGTCGCTTCTTCAAAAATGCCAATCGCTT
>JAYSYM010000472.1:0-11658 GCA_043727635.1 Bdellovibrionales bacterium
GTCATCACGCGATTGTAGGATTCAGAACTAAAGATAGTCGGACCTGCCGAAAACAACTCGGTACGAATCAACAAAGCCGCGATACCGCCAGCTAAGAAGAAGACACCGACAGTGATCGCATACAGAATGCCGATTCGTTTATGATCAAGAGTTGAAAGCCAAGACCACAACCCTTTTTGCCAATTTAGATAATTTGTTCCGTGAGCGTGAGCGCCTGCCATAAATTTTGCCCCGTCCCCTGTTATTTTACAGTTTTAATAAATTCGATTAACTGACTAAGCTCTTCATCTGAAAGCTGACCTGCATAAGCAGGCATTGAAGACGGAGGACCGTAGCCCTTCACGACTTTTGCATTCGGATTCAGAATCGACTCGCGAATATAGTTCTCGTCGACAGTGACCGACGATCCATCAGCCAAAGGTTCTTTCTTTCCGAAAGTTCCCTTCCAAGTAGGACCCGTCATCGCAGAGCCATCTAAACTGTGGCAACCGATACAAGCGCGTTGCTGATAGAGAACTTTGCCTTTGTCTGCCAGAGACAGTTCTTTACCACCAGTCGCTCCCGCTTCTTCACCAGTCAACCAAGCATCAAACTCTTCTGGTGAAACCGCTTTGATGTGTCCCTTCATAGCTGAGTGACCGCCGCCGCAGAATTCGGTACAGAAAACTTGGTAAGTTCCGGCTTTGTCAGCTTGAAACCAAAGTGCCGTGTAACGACCAGGAACCACGTCTTGCTTCACACGCATTGAAGGAATGAAGAAGCTGTGGAGGACCGGCCGATCTGCTGGATCATTACCGCCAGGATTAATTTTTGTCGAAGACATGATGAGTTTTACTGGGCGACCGATTGGAACCACCATCATCGCTGGCGAAACTTGGTTCTTATCATCAAGTCCGTTGAGAACTTCTTTTCCGTTTTTATAAACGAATTTCCATTCCCATTTTTTAGCGAAGACGTGCACTTCTAATGAGTTTTCTGGGAAAGTTCTCATTTCGTCGTAAACAATCCAACCCCACGCGAATACAAACATGAAGATCACAAACGGAATGAAGCTCCAGAGAAACTCAGCCGTGTGATTGTGGGTTATGTACGCCGACTTTTGATTCGTAGCCGTTCGCTTGTACTTGATGACGAAGTAAATCATTCCGCCAACAACGAGTATGAAAGAGATCACACTCGAAATGATCAAGAATCCGTAGATCTGATCAACGCTTCTTGCAATCTCGTTACCTTGGGGCGGCATGTACAAACTGCTTTGCGCGAAAGACAGTTGCGAACTTAGAGTCGCAACTATTCCCGCAAAACCTGCACGCCAGCGCTTAAATGGATTCTGCAAACTCACGACTGTTCTCCTTGAAGCCGAGCTCTCTTAAGAGTGCGCCGTTGGCGCCACCAATAAGGAGCGATGAACAAAGCTAAAATCAATACTGTTGCTGCACCCGCAATTCGCATAACACTCATCACAGCCACTGCATATTTATTTTGTTTTGGATCATAATGGAAACAGTAAAGAAGGAATCGATCAACGATTGTTCCAACTGTTCCTTCTGCAGCCTCAAGAAGTCCTAGGCGAACTGACTTTGGTTCGAAGTGAATTCCGTGGAGGTAACGAGAGATTTTTCCCTCTGGCGAAAGCATGATAGCAGCAGACGCGTGGGCAAACTCTTTGCTTGGCTCGTCCCACTTGAACTGAAATCCCACTTGTTTCGTTAGCGCTGCGATTGAAGCCGCAGACCAAATAAGGAAGTACCAGCCACCTGCTGCTTCTGTATTTCCGAAAGAGCGGAGATAAGATTGCTTCTTTTGACTTGCGAGTGTTGGCGTTTCTTTTTCGTCGAAGCTAACTACTATGTATTCAAAGTCTTTTCCCATCTTAAGTGAAACTTCTTTGAGCGCATCGACCATTCCGTTTAAATGAAAGTTACAAAGCCCCGGGCAGTTGTAATAAGCGAGCGAAAGCAAAACTGGTTTATTTTTTCCGAGATAACTTCCGATTGTTACATCGCGACCGCGCTCATCTTTGAAAGCAATTGTCGGATCAACAGTTGCGCCCATTTGTTCCGTGATGCCAACGTTCTCGAGCTGCTTTGGCATTTCGTTCGGCGTGCCTTCGCCTACTCCAATGCGATCAGCTTGCGCAAATGCATCGCCTGCACTCATAGCTAGAGCTAGAGCGACGGTGATTTTTACGAGTACTGAAAGCGCAAAAGATGATTTGAACATTGCGACTTACGGAGCTTTTTCTTCTGTAGCAGCAGGTGCTGCGGCCGCCGCCTCAGGCTGTGCCGTTTTTTCAGGTGCAACTTCTTTCAAATCGACACCTGGGTGCAAAACTAAAAGAGCGATGAAGAAAATGATCGAGAAAGCCATTGCAAGTACGAACGTAATCATTCCGCCGCGATTGTAAGACTCTTGCGTGAAAGTTTCGTTAGATGAAGCCATTGAAGGCATCTCCTTGGAGGTAGTAAACGTCACTGATTTCGCCTCTTTGAATCTCACCTCTACGACTCTAAATCAAGAACGAAGACAAACTGTTAGCAGTTAACAGTTCACAGTTTTTAGTCGCAGTTTGAGTCTGCAGTTCGAGGGTCAGTTCGAGTTGCAAACAGAGGGCTGCGACTAACTGTCGACAAAAACCCAAACTGCCAACTGCTTCAATAAACTGTTAACTGCTAACTGTTTAAGCTGCTGACAATTTTGGCCTCCACATGTTTCCACATAGTAATCCCCATTATTAGAGTCTTTGTTCTAACGTGTACCCTCGCTAATGCGGCGAATTATTTCACGGCAGCAACCTCCAACTCAAACAGGTTTGCGGAGATGCCTCATTAGTACTCGACTTTGGGCCTAGCTTGACGAGTTATGCCGCAGCCGTCGACAACCCCTGTTATGAACATAAAATTTAATTTCAAAGATCAAAATGTGGTGGTCACGGGCGGAGCTCGCGGCATCGGACTTCAAATTACTCGTCAGTTTCTTGAGGCGGGAGCAAACGTCGCTGTTTGGGATTACTCAGAGGAAACTCTCAGTTCAGCTCGAACCGAACTCGCGAGCTATCAAGGCCGAGTGCATTTTCAACAAGCAGATGTTGCAAAGTATGCTTCGTGTGAAGCTGCTGTTAACGCGCTTCCTTGGTCAGTGGACATCGTCATCAACAACGCAGGAATTACTCGCGATAAAAGTTTAGTGAAAATGTCTCCGGAAGAATGGCAGTCAGTGATCGATACCAATTTAACTGGCGTGTTTAACGTTACTAAATCAACTCTCGCAAAATTTAACCCGAATTCCACCAACAAGCGCATCATTAATATCGCAAGTGTCGTAGCCCTCTATGGAAACTTCGGCCAAACAAATTACGTCGCAGCAAAAGCTGGTGTGATCGGTATGACTAAGACTTGGTCACGCGAACTTACTTCAAAAGGTTTCACAGTAAATGCTGTAGCACCGGGCTTCACTCTTACTCCGATGGTTGAAGCAATGCCGGCTGATGCTCGCAAGATGATAGAAGATAAAATTCCGGCTAAGCGATTCGGAAAAACTTCTGACATTGCTAACGCATGTTTGTTCCTTGCAACTCAAGAAGCCGGTTACATAAGCGGCGCTACGCTGAGTGTTGATGGCGCATTAGTTTGCTAGGAGCTTTTTCGAAATGCCTTTTGCTCAATTAGAAGATTTTAAAATGCATTATGAGGTGTTCGAGGGAATCGTCCCTCGGGATACTCTCGTTATTCATGGAAATTTGGCTTCAAACCGGTGGTTTTATCCGGCTGTAGCAGAGTGGCAGCAGACTTCTGCAAAAGATAATCACTTACTTCCGGGAAGATTGATTTTAGCTGAGTGGCGCGGCTGCGGGCGAAGTTCAGCCCCGGCCTCTAGAGATGATTTGAAACTTGATAGGCTAGCAAGCGATTACATTAATTTACTTAGGTATCTCGGTGTGTCCAAGTGTTCAGTCGTAGGTCACTCTACGGGAGGAGCGATTGCCCTCCTCGCGATGGCCAGAGCACCTCAGTTGTTCGAACGAGCCGTGTTGCTTGACCCCATCGGCCCGAAGGGTATTGCCTTCAGCGAAGCTATTAAAGACGGCTTTAGCCGAATGAGCAAAGATCGAGAGTTCTGCGCTGAACGCCTGGATTACACGATTCATAACAATGATAAGAACAGCGAACTCTTCGCTGCTCTTGTCGACGACGCGTTCAACGTTGCCTCAGAAAATTGGCTTGGTGTTCCCTACCACTTATCGAAACTCAACATCACTGCCGATGTACGTGAAGTCGCCCATCCAGTTCAAATTTTCCACGGAGAATTTGATAATGTTCTTCCAATCAAAGGCTCTCGCGATCTTCAAGCATTGTTACCAAATGCTCAGCTCACTGAACTCAAGGATCAAGGACACTCCGCGTGTTTCGAAAATCCCGAACTTTTTGTCAAACTTACCGATCGATTTTTATATGCAAACTAATATGGTCTCAAGAGGTGAATCATGTCTCGTGGATACATCGCAGGAACAGGGCTTTATGTTCCTGAAAACCGAGTCGATAACAAATTTTTCGACACAAAATACAACCGTGACATGGATACATTCTTGCGTGAACAACGGAATATTTTCTACCGTCACTTCATGTCAAGCGAGCAAGCAACATCAGATCTTATTTTACCAGCAGCCCAAGAAGCTCTAAAAAATTCAGGGCTCTCTGCAAAAGATTTAGATCTCATCATCATTGCTACTGATACGCCCGATTACATTTCTCCGTCTACTGCTGCCGTTGTTCAGCATAAGCTCCAAGCTGAGCGCTCAGGGACTTTCGATCTAAACACAGCCTGCGCAGGATTCGTCACCGCACTTGATGTGGCCAATAAATATATTGTCGCTGACGAACGCTATAACAACATTCTCGTTGTTGGCGCTTACGGAATGTCGAAGTTTTTTGATTGGAACGATCACAAAGTAACGAGCGTCTTCGCTGACGGCGCTGGCGCCGCAGTCGTTCGTCGGACTGATTCGAAAGATCAGGGAATTTTAGCATCGCATTTAGCGACCGAAGGCGTTTACCACGACTACATGGGTATTTACGCTGGCGGAACAAAGTTTCCAATTTCTGATGAGACAGTTGCGAAACGTCAGCACTTACTTCAGTTCACGAAACGAATTCCGCCGGAAACAAATGGAGTTCAGTGGCCTAAATTAACGAACACGATTCTTGACCGCATTGGCGCAAAAGTAGCTGACGTTGACCACTTCTTCTTTACGCAAATCAACATTGGCAGCATTAAAGAGACGATGGATAAGCTTGGCGCGCCTCAAGCCAAAGCTCACAATGTGATGGATAAGTTCGGCTACACTGGCAGTGCCTGCATCCCAATGGCGGTCGCAGACGCCGCTCGCGCCCACAAGTTGAAAAAAGGTGATCTCGTTTTACTTCTAGGCTCAGGTGGCGGTATGAGTATGGCCGCAATGGCCATGAACTGGGGATACGATACTTGATCGATACTATTGAATACGACTGGTTTAAAAAGTGGAGTGTCGAGTCTCCCGACTCTATCGCATTCAAAGACTCCGATACTGGCGTCGATTATTCGTATGCAACAAGTTTCAAAGCTATCACCACGCTCGCTCATCAACTTCACACGCAGTTCAAAGTAGCGCCTGGTGATCGAGTCGCCGTTCTTTCGACAAACGAAGTTGAATACATCTTCTTATTCTTTGCTCTTCAACGTCTCGGGGCAATTCTGGTTCCGGTAAACTTTCGACTTACCTCGCGCGAGATCAGTCATCTCATTAATGATAGCGAGCCGAAGCTTCTCGTTTATCAGACTCAGTTTGAAGAAGTCGCGGCACAAGTTAAAGGCGCGATTGCAACGTGGACTCTCGAAGGTAGCCGCGGAATTAAAAAATTAGTTGAGATCGCCTGCGCTGCCACTCGCGACATTGGTGATCTTCAATACTCGAAGTTCGACGGTCAATTTGATCAACCATGCATGATCCTTTACACATCAGGAACAACGGGCGCTCCGAAGGGGGCGATGATTACTCCGAAGATGATGCACTGGAATTCAGTGAGCACGGGTCTTCGATTAAATTTAAATCAGGCTGATGTACACGTCGCATTTCTCCCCTTCTTCCATACGGGCGGCTGGAATGTACTGGTTACGCCGTTCATTCAACGAGGAGCGAAAACTATTTTGCTCAAGAAGTTTGATCCACAAACTTTTGTGAGCCTCTGTGTAAAAGAGCGTGCAACTATCTTATTTGGTGTTCCAACGACGATGGACATGATCGCTCAATCTCCAACCTTTGCATCAAGTGACCTTTCGACAATCCGCTATGCCGTTGTTGGCGGAGAGCCAATGCCGCTACCACTCATTAAGGTTTGGCAGGACAAAGAGATTCCGATTCGCCAAGGTTATGGACTCACTGAGTTTGGCCCGAATGTTTTCTCGCTCAATGAAGAAGATTCGATCCGTAAGATCGGCTCGATTGGATTTCCCAATCCTCACATTCAAACTCGCGTTGTCGATGACGCTGGCAACGATGTTCTGCGAGATGAAATCGGCGAATTACTTCTTCAGGGTCCTGCGCAAACGCTCGGCTACTGGAGAAATTCTGAAGCAACAGCGGAAACCATAAAAGATGGATGGCTTCATACTGGCGATCTTGTTCTGTGTGACTCCGATGGCTATTTTTATGTTGTTGGTCGAAAGAAGGATATGTTCATCAGCGGCGCTGAGAATGTTTATCCGGTAGAAGTGGAACAATTCCTTCGCTCTCACCCAAAAATAAAAGAAGTGGCTGTTATTGGAGTTCCCGATGAAAAATGGGGCGAAGTTGGCAAGGCTTTCGTAGTAGCTAAAGATGGTGTCGAACTTTTAGCCGAGGAGCTTTTGCAGTTCTGCTCGGGACAGCTAGCCAAGTATAAGGTCCCCAAACATATTGAATTCCTTAAGGACTTGCCAAAAGGCGATAGCGGAAAAATCTTGAAGCGCGAGCTCCCTAGAACGTAGTACAATATTTAGATGCACGGAAAATCGATATTCTTAGTCCTATGCTTGTCTGTTCTGGCTGGTTGCCAGACTTCACCAAAATCTCAAATCGAAAAGTTGGATTCAGTCCAAGTCGGAATGGATAAAGCTCAAGTGCTCGATACAATCGGCTCCGGTCCGCGCAAGAGCGAACGCAAAAGCGGCCAAGATCGCTGGATATTTGAAGTCTTTCCCGATCGCGAAGGCAGTATTACCGAACAACGAGAAATCCGTTTCCAAGAGGGAAAGGTTGTATACCGAGGTTTAGTGCAAAAGCCGGCGATCACCGCAGCTGAACAGGACAAACTCAACGCTACGGCTAAAAACGATAATGTAAACATTGATAGCGAGATTAAGCGCGAATCACGCAAGCAGTCCGTCGATCTTAAAGAAGAGATCGCCAAAGACATGCCGGCAAAACCCAAGTTTGAAGAAGTCGTGCCCACCGGCGACGGCACAAGCCAATAATAGCTGCCGCCCGTAACTGCGACTTTCGCGGCGCCGAGACTTTCAATAGTAGTAAGTCTGGGCAGGAGCCCTTAAGTAATTCAACGTTTTCGTCGGAGCATAACTAGATTTCGACTGTGACTTTCGCGGCGCCGCGAATTTCTCGTTAATTAGCTTTTCGATAGCAATCCCAACGGCATATCCCAAAAGTTCAGCCTTTGAGATATTCGGTCGCGAGTGCGCGAGCAAACCCCTCAACTCTTCAATTTTTTCTAAGAAGTCATCTGCGACCGGGACACTCAACATCGACAACGAGGCGCTCACGGGCTTTACGGTTTCACGAATCAGCGTCTCGCTTCCAAATTTTTCAGCCACAAGCTTTTGCGTCGCTCGTGTCGATTTTCTTTCTATCTTCAAAAGAAACTCGAGCTTCTGCTTTCGATCAAGCGGAGTTTCTTTCTTCGCCTCTGATTTAAACGCTGCTTGCGCGTAGCCGATGTTTGTCAAATTGAGAGTTCCCTCCGCAATTTTGATTTCAATTTCCGGAATTTCTCTTAGCAATCTCATCGCCTCGATACGCCGCCACGCCTGATCATAAGGATAACCAAGACGATTTTCCGCGTAATCAACAAGAGATTTAAATTTCAGCTTAGAGAATAGTCGACGCATATCAACTTCGCGAAGATGATGAAGTACTCGCAGCGTACTCTCGGTCTCCGCCTTCACCGAATCATAGGTTTGTTGGTCAAGTCTCTCGTCTGATAAGTGTTGTAAGTTCATGCGATTCTCCTTTTCCCGGAGATCACTCTACACCATGTTTTCAAAATCAATTTTTCATGTTTCTCTCGAGAAAAATCTAATTTTCACCCCTGCAGCTGCACTCACTTCTTTCGAACACATTTGCCGCTCAGTCGATGGAAACTTCAAATACATTTCCGGTCGCGCTTCAGAGAGAAACGCATCTTGAACGCAAACCTCGAGATTCAATTCCGCTGTCAAATTATTTTTCTATCTTTTGCCGACCGATTTGCTTTTGCTCAACTCTCGTCCCCGCAGTAGCCCGACCAATTTGCTATGGCCATATTTCTTCTGCGCTGCTGGTCAAGCCGCAATCAAGTGATATTCTCTTGATGACCACTAAGGCTCTTCGACTTAAATTCTTCGAATGTACCCAATTCTCGCAGCCCTTTTTTTCTTGTCTTTAGTGATCGGCGTCCTCGTTGCAATAGGTTTGATTTTTAAGCCTATTTTTTGGGAGCGCAACTCACGCAAGATTAAGATTTTCTGCGCATTGTGGTTTATTCCTTACTTTGTCTTCATCTTGTTCTTCACAGGTCCTGAGGATTTAAGTAAATATCCTCCTCGCGAAAACTCGCCTTACAAGCTGCCTTGGAAAGCGGGAGTAAGTCGCATCCTTTCGCAAGGTAATCGCAGTTTTACCAGCCATCAAGGTTTGCATTTCTATGCGTGGGATTTTGTGATGCCTATTGGAACTGAAATTTTAGCGGCTCGTGATGGAGTTGTGATCGAAATCGAAGAGAATTTTTCCACCGTTGGTTTGAACGGAAATCACGTCTATGTTCGCCATCCTGACGGGCAAAATTCTGGATATTTCCACCTTCAACACAATGGCGCTCTAGTGAAGCCGGGAGACCAAGTAAAACAAGGGCAGGCAATTGCATTAAGTGGAATGACTGGCCAGACGACTTTACCTCATCTCCATTTTGCAGTTTTTAATTCAGAAAGAACAGCTTCGCTGCCGATTTCGTTTCAGGAAGTAGACACGGGAGTCCCACTAGCAGGACGCTTTTACACCTCTGCAAACTCTGGTCACTAAAGCACTAGTCTCTAGGACAAGGCCTGATCAACAATACGCAGAACTCTTGATTAGTTTTTAGCATCTCCAACCAAACTACTTCTTTAATGTAATCGGCTGATCAACGTCGTCAGGATTGAATTCTTTTTTCTTCTCCGCAGAAGCTGGCGCGCGCGGATCAACCTGCTTTGCAGCTTCCTGCTTCTTTGGCTTCGGCGTTTCACCGTAGACAGTTCGCATCTTGTGCAAGAACGAATCTAATTTGCCGTCGATTGTGACATCGTTTTCAAAAGTAGTGAACGGCTGAATTGCTTCGCGAGTGTACTTGCGCTCAACTTCGTCGCCTTTTTCTGGGTGCTGAAATCGAATGTGCGTTTTTGTATCTTCGTAGTCGCTGCTGTAGTTCTTCAATTCTTTGTAGAGAGCCAGCATTTCTTTGTGAACAGTTTCTTTCTGCTCAGCAGTAGAAGCACTCTGTCTTCCCTTTGCGAGATTTTGAATTTCGCCGCCGACTTTGTCCATTTGAGATTCGAGCTTGCCGAGCTTAGCAGCGTGAGCAAGGTAATCACCCGCGTGCGAAGACAACGGTAAAAAGATAATTGAAGCCGCAACGAGAAATGCGAGCCAGATGAGGTCATAAAAAAATGTGCGCTCGAGCTGAGCAGCTCGGACTCTTGATCTAGAATTTTTCGACCGTTGTGATCGCATGCTGCTCCCAAGTAATCGCAAGAGGCAGTCGCTTAAGGCGATTCACTAAAATGGAAGCTTGTACAGGCGAGACATTCTTGATGAGAAGCTTTCCACCGCGAATCTGCCCCAGTAGATTATTTGAATCAAAACTGAAGCGACTATCGTTCATAGCTTCTCGTAAGGATTCACGAATCTCTTTAGAATCCAAACCACTTATAAACAAATTAAATAGGAAAGGACCATCTTTTCCCTGAGAAAACTCTGAGTTCGCGTAAGCGCTCACTCCTAGCGGATCATTGGGAGACATAACTTCATCAGTAACCGAAACCATCGGGCTATCCAGATCAACTTGTTGAAATTCTGGTGACTCAACTTGAAACACTTGCGATGCAGCTTCTAGCGTTGATGAGCTGTCGCCAGATACGTGGCCAGATACGTGGCCAGAGGCGAACATTGAGTCAGCCATGGCATCATCAAAGGCCGACAGATCAGGCTCTGGCAAAGCGGCCTCTCGAGTGACATCTTCGCTGTCCGCTACTTTAGCAGTTCCGTCGAACTCAACGAAGACAACCGATGTGCAGCTAGGACAAGTGATCATCCCAAAATCTACATCAAGCTTCGCTGAGCACTTCGGGCAATCAACCATTAAAAAAGTTTCTTCTTTTTATCTTTTTCGATTTTACGACGATCGGAGCGCGACATTCCGGGGCTTCCGCCACCGCCGCCTGGGCCAGCATCAGCTGAATCGCCACTTGAGTAAGTCAATCGCTGCCGCTTCGGCTTCATCGCCTCAAGCGCGTGGTCGACTGATTCTTCTTCATCATTGTCATGAACTTCTTCGTTTGCACGGCCGCCATTTAAGTCGTTTATGTCGCCGTTGTTTACAACAATTTGAATCTTCATGATCTTCTCAACCGCTTCACCCTTTATTGCGAAGTTCATCTCTTCGAACATCTTGAAGGCTTCTTGCTTATACTCAATCAACGGATCTTTTTGAGCGTAACCGCGCAAATTAATCCAATCGCGAAGCTGATCAATGCTTTGAAGATGATCTTTCCAACGTTGATCGATGGTCTGGAGAAGCACCATTTTTTGCACTTGCTGTAAGTGAGTACCGAGTTGACGTTTTTGGCTTTCGAAAACACCGCGAATGGCCAGCTGGACGACCCCGTTAACTTTTTCTACTGTTAGCTCTGAAGTAGACGGGAAGTTAACGTCCGCTCCAAAACCCGCCATCAAAGCAGTCTTCAGGCCATCGATATTCCAGTTTTCTTTGCGTCCGCGCTCCTCAACATAAGAATCAAGAACATGCGACGTCACATCGCCGAGCATTTCGCGGAAGATCTCTTCCATCTTTTCGCCCTGAAGAACTTCGCGGCGCAAACCGTAGATCGCCATCCGCTGCTTGTTCATCACGTCATCGTAATCAAGTAAGTGCTTACGAATATCGAAGTTATGGCCTTCTACTTTTCGTTGCGCGCTTTCGATGGAGTTAGTCACCATTTTCGCTGTAATCGGCTCGTCTTCTGGAACATTCAACATCGTCATGATTTTCTGAATACGCTCGCCGTTAAACTTGCGCATCAAATCGTCATCTAAACCTAAGTAGAATTTTGATTCGCCTGGATCACCTTGACGACCCGATCGGCCACGAAGCTGGTTGTCGATACGACGAGATTCATGTC
>JAYSYM010000473.1:0-3854 GCA_043727635.1 Bdellovibrionales bacterium
GCTGACCTACGCGAGATATATAGAAACAGCGACAATTAGGCACAAAATCGTGGCCTTTTCGACAATGCCTAACTGTTCTGTTCATTAGTAATAACCGGCTTGATATGTCTAAATCCGTGAAAAGGGAGGCTATATGTTAAGAGCAGCAATTGCATTTTTTGTTATCGGTTTGATCGCGATGCTTTTAGGCGCGGGCGGAGTAGCGGGCGTTTCTATGGAAGTTGGCCGCACACTATTGTTCGTGTTCCTAGCGTTGGCAGTAATCAGCTTCATCGTAAGCTTGGTTTCTGGCCGCAGCACACGCAATCTTCCGTAACTCGAAGATTACTAGGGTAACCTAGTTTAGAAAAGGCGGTGCCCTTACGGGGTGCCGCCTTTTTTTTGTTTACTCCCAATTGGATTTGACGAGGAGCTTTGTTGCAAGGACGATTAATCAAAAGGGAGCACCAATGACACTCAAAAATTTATTTTTCCCGCGATTTGATTACAAGACGATCTCACTTGCACTTCTCCTACTCAGAATTGTCGCAGGCTGTGCGATGGTGATGCACGGGTGGGGTAAAATTCAAAATCCAATGGCTTGGCAGGGGCCTGACTCAACAACACCAGGAATCTTGCAGCTACTGGCGGCAGTGTCAGAGTTTGGTGGAGGATTAGCATGGGTAATTGGGTTACTCACACCTCTAGCATCCTTCGGTATTGCAGCCACAATGCTAGTTGCAGTTTATTTTCACGCAATTGTGCGTGGCGATCCGTTTGTCAGTAAAGGTGCCGGCGGCTCGTATGAGTTGGCTGCTTTGTATTTTATGATTGCGATTTTATTTATGGCCGCAGGGCCCGGAAAATATTCGCTCGACGAACTTATTCGCAATCGTCGTCGCAGTTAGTTAACGAATCTTCCACTTCAATAGTGGCGTGATAGCGACCAAGGTGAGACGCCAAGTGCCGGATCTCACCTTTTATTTTTCCGATCTTTTCAATTCCTAATCCATTAGCAACTACAACATGTAGCGAAAGTACATTTCGATCTCCGTCGAGAGACCAAACATGCATGTCGTGAAGTCCCGTAACGCCATCGAATTTCATAACTTGTTCTCGAAATGAGGCTTCGTCAAATTGCTCTGGCGATCCTTGCAAGAACAAAAGGATCGTCTGCTTTAATCCGAATAAAACATTGTAGCTTATAAAAACTGCCAGGGCGCAGGCTAACAGAGGATCAACCCATGTCCAGCCAGTCAGCGTAATGACGATCGCGCCAGCAAACACGGCGACCCATCCGATTAAGTCTTCAATCATGTGCCACGAAAGCATTTTTTCGTTTTGCGTTGAGCCTTTTCGCAATCGCAGAGCCGCAATTCCGTTAATCACGACTCCCAAAACCGCAAAGCCCATCATCATCCAGCCATTGGGAGCTTCGTGTGCATTCCAAAATCTCGGCACAGCTTCAATCAAAATAAAAATCGAGCCGGTTAAAAGAACGACTCCAGAAATCAACGCCGACAAAAGTGAAAGTCGTCCGTAACCGTAAGTGAACTTCGCTGAGCGACCCCGAGTCGAGAGTCGCTGAAGTACAAATGCTACGGCGAGGGTGAGGGTGTCACCAAGGTCGTGTAAGGCGTCGGCCAAAATCGCAATACTACCGGTAAGAAATCCACCAACGAGCTCAATTATTGTGAAACTAAAATTCAAAAGGAATGCGACGCCAATGTTCTTTGAAGATTCGCCATCGTCGTCATGGTGGTGTTTGGGATGATGATGGTGGTGATGATGATGTCCTGCGCCCATTCGTTTGTCGTACCATCACCCTTGACGTTAGTCCAAGCTGAAAAGCCTTCTGTCAGATTATAGTATCCGACCGCTTCCGGACTTGATCACTGCCATTTCGACTGAGAAAATTTTTGTATGCAGACATCTAAAAAAATCTTTGTTTCGGCGATCTTTCTGGCTACGTCTTTGGCGGCACTCACTTCTTGCACAACATCCTCGCCTCGTGAACCCGCTTCATTAGTTGGCGACACAAGCCTAAGTGGCACTCGAGTAAATCCTGTTAATTATACGCTTGCACCGCAGTGGAAGATTCGTCTTCATGATGGTGAGAAAAATAAGTGGGAAGATGACGGGACACTCAACTTCGACTCTTACGAAATTGGCTCTGAGAAAGGCTTCCGTGACTTCAAAGCTCGAATTCAGCAGCTTCGAGATTTAAACGCGACAGCTGCGAAGGCGCACAAAAAAGGTAAAGGGATTTTTTCAAAAGGCTCTGTGATCGCGCTCGATGAAATCGCGACGCTACTTTCTGCAATTGAATCTCGCCAGCTTAACGAGCGCGATCAGTTAGATGCGTTTCAGCACATCGCCGAGCTTTCGTCGACATTCAGTTTCTCTTTTGAGTATCCGATTCCACCGAAGCTTTTTATCTTAGCCGCACCGTTGAAATTGGCTTTAGAATTCTCAAATAAGCCGATGGCTAAAGATGCAGGGCCGGCAGTAAATGTAGCTTCGCAAGGTCTCACCGATCTAAGTTTGGTTGATCCAGCGAATTCAACTTTCTGGCAGAATCCCGGAGAGATTCAGAGTAAGAATATGTATCTTGGCTTCAATCGATCGCAAATTCCAGCTTTCAAAACTATTTGTAAATACGATGAGCCGAAAACGAGTTACGGAGTTCATCCGGGAATCGTTGTGAAGTGCGACGGTAAGAAATGGAAATTCAAATTCGGTAACGAAACAAAGACCGAGCCTTTCAATTCTCGCTTGGCATGGGCGCTTGGTTACAACGCGATCCCAGTTGATTACGTTAAAATTTCTTATCTCGATTATGATCGCAAGATGATCTCTGAATTCAATTCGCGAAAAGACTTCGGCACAAGAATTACGAGCGGACTCGGATTTGATATCGCAAAGATCAAAATGCAGATGTACTACGATCCATTCAGTGAAGCGTTGGCCGGAGCGATTCTTAAAGATGGCAGCAGTGTTGACTACCTAACTTTAAAAAAGAATCTTCTAAAAGTTCAAGCACCTGAAGCTGAAAAGAAAGACGAAAACTATAACGTCGAATATGAATCGAAGATTAAATATCTTGTTTTGAAAGAGGCTAGTGCCGAACCTTCTACAGTTGATAATGAAAAGAATATTGGTCCGTGGAGTTGGAATGACTTAGATCACCCGAATCGTCGCGAAACTCGCGCCTTCGGAATTTTCGCTGCGTTTTTGAACCTCTTCGACGCTCGCACAGATAATAACAAAGTCCGTTTTGTGAAAGAAGCAGATGGGCGCACACAGATGAAACACATCGTGAGCGATCTTGGCAGCGGCCTCGGACAAGGTGCCGATTTACTGCATCACATGAATGGCGATACCAACGGTTACCCTTGGGAAATCATCAGAGCTATTCGCGAGCCTCGAAACGATTCGCCTTTAGACCACGCAGCACACGGCCGAAAGGTACGGCACGAGCGACTCATCGAAGGCTATTCTTTCAAAGACTACTCGGTGATCATGGACAACGAATCTTTTAAACGAGCTCGTGTTGAAGATGCTCGATGGTTAGTTCGACGTTTGGCAAAGTTCAGCGAAGCACAGTTCCAAGATGCATTAATCGCAGCTGGCTGGTCGGCAGCGGAAGTAAAAGTTTACCTTGAGAAGTTCGCAAGCCGCAGAGATAACTTGGTAAAGGTACTTGAGCTCGATAAAGAAGTTATGCTGTCGCGACCACGAGGTGCGAATCGTAAGTTTAATTTTGATCCGCGAAGCGAGCGAGCGCTTACAGTTAGCTCGCAACCAAATATCGTTGCTCCAGACAATGGCAAAAAAGTTGTCAACGGACTCATAGTCAGTCAGTAGTTAACAGT
>JAYSYM010000474.1:0-3848 GCA_043727635.1 Bdellovibrionales bacterium
GGTTGCGATCAACTCGAAGTTATTTTCACGAGCGGCGGAAGTGAATCGAACAATTTGGCTATCAAAGGCGTGTATGAATTCATGCACAGCCCAGGATCAATTCTGCCAAATGGATTTCGTAATCGATATTTGTTTTCATCAGTTGAGCATCCAAGTGTTCAGAAGACTGCTGAGTTTTTGAAAAGTCGCGGAGCAGAAGTCGAATTTATTTCTGTGAATCGCGAAGGACAAATCGATCTTGAGCAATACAAAAGTCTTTTGAACGACAAGACTGCTTTAGTTTCAGTCATGCTTGCTAATAATGAAACCGGAGTGATTTTCCCGATTCGTGAAATGGCTGAACTTGCACATCAGTGCCGAGCCCTCTTTCACACTGATGCTGTGCAAGCACTAGGAAAAATTCCTGTCAACGTGCACGAGCTTGGCGTCGACCTCGCAAGTTTCTCAGGTCATAAGTTTTATTCGCTAAAAGGCACTGGGATTCTTTTTTCTCGAAAAGGCGTTCAGCTCGAAAGCCTTATTCATGGCGGAGCTCAAGAGCGTCATCGTCGAGGCGGCACCGAAAACCTGCTATCGATTGCTTCACTTGGTGAGATGGCAAAGCGCTCGCATGAGATCGCGCTGAGAGCGCAAGAACTAAAAATTCTTCGCGATCATATGGAAGTCCGGCTGAAGAACGAAATTTTGTGCCTAAATGTAAATTCAGAAAGCGCACGCCGGCTCCCGAACACCTCAAGCATGATTATTGATGGTGTGGATGGCGAAACGCTGCTTATGAATTTAGACATTATGGGATTTGCTGTTTCAACTGGAGCTGCCTGCAGCTCGGGAAGCCCTGAGCCATCACCGGTTTTATTGGCGATGGGAATTACTCGTGAAGAGGCGCAATCTTCGCTGCGAGTCGGCCTAGGTTGGTCGACCACGGCTGAGCAAATCAATTTATTTATCGAAGCGTTAAAAGAAGTAGTCGCACGAATACGAAGTTTCAGTTCTGAGGATGTTTGTGCAACTGGGAAGCCAAGGATTCTGTCATGAGTACAGAAGTTACGAAAAGAAAAAAAGTCTTAGTCGCCATGAGTGGTGGAGTTGATAGCTCTGTTGCCGCTGCGTTGTTGGTTGAGCAAGGCTACGATGTCGTTGGCGTTACGATGCAAGTTTGGGATTACACTTCTTGTGATATCGAAGAGGGTAACGGCACATGCTGTTCTTCAATCGACGTCGATGATGCTCGATCAGTTGCTGACCGCTTAGATATTCCGTTCTACGTCATCAATTGCGAAGCAAAATTCAAAGCTGCCGTTATTGATCCGTTTGTTAGTGATTACTTAAAAGGTTTAACTCCTCTTCCATGTGTGAACTGCAACACTTATTTGAAATTTGATCACCTCGTTCGCAAAATGAACGAACTTGGCTGCGATTACTTGGCTACGGGCCATTACGCTAAAATTGAAGCTAACGAAAAAGGCCGAATGGGTATCGTTAACTCAACTGATGACTGGAAAGATCAAACTTACTTCCTTTTCACGATTGATCCAGAGCTAGTTCCAAAGTTGATGTTCCCGATCGGCGAAATGAAAAAAGAAGATGTGCGTAAGTACGCTGAAGAAAAAGGGCTGATCAACGCCCGCAAAAAAGATTCTGTCGGTATTTGCTTCGTCGGCAATCAAGGCTATGCAAACTTCATTAAAACTCAAGTGCCTCAGTCGGTACTCGACACAAAGAAGGGTGATGTAAAGCTTCACCCAACCGGTGAAGTGCTTGCTCCGCATGATGGCATCCATCATTTCACTTACGGTCAGCGCAAGGGTTTGGGATACGCCGCTGGTTTCCCTCTGTTTGTTCTGAAAGTAGATCCTGAAACTAACACAGTCTGGGTCGGCGAAGAAAAACACCTCTACTCTGATAAAGTTCGTGTTGTACAGCCGCACTGGCTAGATGACGTCGATGACGGCGAGCGAATGAAAGTGAAGATTCGCTACGCTCACAAAGGAAACTACGCAACTGTTCGAAAGACAAATGGCGAAGTTCATCTTGAGTTCGAAGAGCCAGTTCGCGCAGTCACTCCTGGGCAAGCCGCAGTTCTCTATCGCGATAATCGTTTGGTTGGTGGCGGGTGGATCGTCTAATGACAACTGTCCGCGTGCATACCTACGGCTGCAAAGTAAACACGTACGACACAGGGCTTTTGCAAAAGCGCCTGACGTCAAAAGGTTACGAGTTTACGAAAGATGCGCCGGAAATTCATGTCTTCAACACGTGCGCCGTGACTGCTGAAGCGACAAAAGATGCGATAAGAGAAGTTCGTCGAGTTCGCTCAAAAAATCCGAATGCTAAAATCATTGTGACTGGCTGCTCGGCTCAAGTTGATGGCGCAAGTCTCGACGCTTTAGCAGAAGCTGATCTGATCATCGCTAATTCACACAAAGGTTCACTCGAAAATATCCTCGAAGCTCACCTCAAAGGCGAGTCGACTGAGAAGGTCTTTCGATCAAATATTTTCCGAAAAGATGATCTTGAGGCAGGCGGCGGTCAAGAAGCCGGACACACTCGCGCCTTTGTTAAAATTCAAGATGGTTGTAATCAATTTTGCACGTACTGCGTGATCCCATTTGCTCGCGGCAAAAGCCGTTCGATCACCATTGATGAGCTGGTAAACAAAATTAACGACCTAGCTTCAGGTGGCACTCGAGAAGTCGTCTTAACGGGAGTTCACATTGGTGACTACGAAGATGACTCGCGGCCTAATCTAAAGCTTGGCCTTGAAGCGTTAGTTGCTGAAGTGCTCGCGCGAACGTCGGTTCCGCGAATTCGTCTTTCAAGTTTAGAGCCAATCGAGTTGACGGAAGATCTTTTAAAACTCTACGAGCGTGACGAACGACTTTGTCGTCATTTTCACATGAGCATTCAAAGTGCGAACACGCGAATTCTTCAAGCGATGCGACGAAAGTATACGGCAGATGACGTCGAAGCTAGTTTGAGAGCTATTGCGGAGCGCCTTCCCGGAAGTTTCGTTGGAATGGACGTCATCGTAGGCTTTCCAGGTGAAACCCACGAAGAGTTTGAAGATACGTTTTTCAGACTCGCAAGTCTTCCGTGGAGCCGAATTCACGTTTTCCCATACAGCGAACGCCCGGGCACGAAGGCGACGCTTATTCCTGAAGTTGTTGGGCGATCTGAAAGATCGTTGCGTGCGATGCGACTGCGCGAACTTTCGTCATCTCGCTATCGTGAGATTGCTGATTTGCAAGTCGGCGTCTATAAGCAAGCAGTGTTGCTCAATGGCCAAAAGGCACTGAGCCGCGATTACTGGCCGATTAAATTTGATGTGAATGAAACTGAGCTTTCAATGCTCAACGAACTAGTTGGAAAAGAGGTTTATGTTCGAATTACCGGTTTTGATGAAACACAAGCGAGCCGAATGGACGGTGTCCTTGTTGGTAAACCTGATTTTGAAATGAGTGGATATGCAAGAACTGCAAACGCTTCTGCAACATAACTTTTCAAATTCAGATTTACTCACTCAGGCACTGACACACAAAAGCTACAAGAATGAAAACGCTGAGAGCTTCGAGGATAATGAAAAACTCGAGTTCTTAGGTGATGCAGTTCTTGATTTGGCTTTGAGTCAGTATCTAATGAATCAGTTTCCGACTGACGATGAAGGTGCGCTTTCAAAGAAGCGCGCAAGTCTTGTTAACGAAGAGAGCCTCTCTCAGTTGGCAAGCGAGATGGGTCTTGCGAGTTACTTGCGGCTCGGTAAAGGTGAACTCCGAACAGGTGGTTTAACAAAACCTCGCCTCCTTGCTTCAAGTTTTGAAGCGATCATCGGGGCGTTATTTCTGGATAGT
>JAYSYM010000475.1:0-3831 GCA_043727635.1 Bdellovibrionales bacterium
CTGAGTAACGGAGCGAGAGTCAGACTAAGAAGAACAAACTTTTTTTTCATCTGATTCTTTCTCGGTTTTTGCTACTCACTACTTTAACTGAGTCGGGGCTCCGGAGCACGCGTGTTGAGAGGCTCAACGAAGTTTTCGGGATGTGCAGGCTTGCGATCCACAGTCACTTCGGTGCGACGAGGCTCACCTTCATCTGAGAAGGCATAAACCATTACGAGTTGCTCAATGACAGGAGCTATGAAGAGTCCCGGGAAGCCGAACAGCGCGATCCCGCCGAGTAATGTAATAATTGAAATCGCAGGGTTGCTATGTGCAGCTCTCGAAAAAAGCCAAGCTCTGAGGATATTGTCGGAAACTCCGACGACGACTGCCGCCGCAAGCATAATCAACGCACTTGTCGTGTCGCCTTGAATGAAGGAAATGATCATGAGCAGGATCGGTACCAGTCCCGCTCCGAGCACAGGTATCAGCGCAAAAACGAAACTTAAAACAAAGATCATCGCCAGGCCGCCGAAGCCAGCTGCCGCTGCTCCGATTACTACTAAAATTGACTGCATCAATGCTGTGATAAGAATCGAACCGAGCGCAAGAGAACAGATCTTTTCAAATCGTGTGAAATGCTCTTTGCCTCGATCACCTAAACGAAGTGCTCTTGCCATGTTAACCCATAAGCGAGGCTGAATAACCAGAAACGCAGCAAACGCAGTAATAAAGATAAAAAGATCGAGTAAAATTACTGGCGCTTTAGATACGAACCCCGCTGCTAAACTGCCAATTAAATTCTTACTCGTGTTAGTAACACCAACTACCGCCTTATCAAGTTGCTCGCGAACGTTCAGCGAAGATAAGTAAGGTTGCTTATTCGTCCAGACAAGAATCTGGTCGCGAACGCCAGAGATCTTGTCGTTGAGTCCCGCAAGAGATTCTTTATTTTGTGAGAGTTCAAAAACTTGTGAGTAAATTTGAAGTGCAATAAGTACTATGAAGCCAATAAACAGAATCAAACCCACTGCGACCGTGAAGTACGCGACCCGTGTTCGCCTTGTGTGAAACTTGCGTCTAATCATATTTACTAAAGGCGATAGCGCTGAAGCAAACAAGAAGCCGAGAACTACTGGCTGCCAAAACGGAAGGAACAACAACAGATACAGCGCGATCAAAAGATAAACTACAAACTGAGTTTTATTCTGATTCCAACTTACCAAAGCCTTTTGCATGCCCGACTCCCTTAGCTCTCGAGAGCTTAGAACTATCGGTGTTACTTGGCGTACCATTTTGAGACTTTTGACCCTATCTACAAGAGTCGGTCACAAATTCCGATAAGCAGTGTATAAAGTTGGTGATTCGTGATGGCTTCAAAAAGAGATTTTTACATTTCAAAGCTGGTCGAAGAAGTCCACGCACGTCATTCGCTAGCAGCGGCCCAGAAAGGCCTTCGATTCACCTTCTCCATATCTCACAAAGTTCCCAGGATACTTTTTGGCGACCTTGAAGCGATTCGGAAGGCTTTCTCAGTAATCACCAAGATGGCAATTGAGGATTCTGAGAATGGAACAGTTGAGCTGAATGTCGACCTTCAAAACGAGAGGAGCTCATCGCTCGTCGTGAAGTTCTCTGTTGACGAAAGTTCTAAACAAACCCCCTATTGGTTCGCGGTTTCACTCGAAATTGCCAAGTCGAAGAAAACTGCGTAAGAGCGTTTCTTTTTTAGAATGATCTCACTTTGGTGCGCCTCACCTTGGCTCTCCAGCTACCCTAGCCAATCGTCCGATAAGATTAACATATGAAACTCAGAAGTAAGCGGCGAGCACTGTTCATTTCAGTAATCGCGTTAGTACTGGTTTTAATGTTTCAAAACATGTCATACGTTGAGTTCGTAGCACTCAACATATCTCCTATTAATGAAGACGCAAGACAGGAGCAGGCACAGGAACTATTGGGTCAGTACTATCCCTTCAGCCTTGCACGCCAGACTGAATATCATCCGTACCTCAATTACTTCCTCTTAAAAGAGGTCGAACGTGGGCTTGGAACTAAGTTTAAAAGCTATGTTCCCGCTTTAACAGAAGCCATCATCCGAGAAAGTAGCGAGTTCGGGTTCGATCCTGTTTTCGTACTCTCAATTATCAAAACCGAAAGCACATTCAATCCAAATGCTCGCGGGACATCTGGCGAAATTGGCTTGATGCAAGTTCGTCCTGAAACGGCAAAGTGGATTGCAGGAAAATTCGGTGTTGAGTGGAAGGGCGAAGGTGCGCTCTACGATCCTGTGTACAACGTGAAGATTGGAATTCGTTACTTCTCATTACTCCGTTCGAAGTTCGGTAAAACCGCGTTCTATTATATTCCGGCTTACAACATGGGACCGAAGAATGTGCGCGACATTGCCAGAAACAATGCCAGAAACAATGCCAAAAATATAGCGAGAGATCTTGCTAGCGATACTGCAAACAACCTTGTAACTGAAACAAAGCAGTTAGAGTTTGTGTACAGCAAGAAAGTGATGAGCCATTACAAATCGACTTACCGTCGTCTCGCTCGTCAAAAACTCGAGTTTGAACAGAAGTACGCTGATAACTAAACTAGAAGTGCAATCCAAAGCGCTAGCAGAACTACCCAGCTAGCGGCGTAAATCCTCATTCGCAAGAAGACAGAGTTACTGCCGAGATGCACGAACGCGTGTGCAGCTCTCAGAGCCACATACATCCACGCAAGCACGACCACTGTAACTCCCGTATTACTGATGATCATTGCTGCTAAGCACGCTACGTAGAACAGCACGGGGGTTTCAAAAAGATTTGTGAAGTGGCGAGCTGGAACCGCGACATATTCAGGAATCGAGCCTTCGTAAGTCTTAAAGAAGTTCAGAGGTACATCTTTAGATTTCACAGCCCTGATTCGCGAACGAAGCATGACGCCAAGAACGATTACCGTCAGAACAACCATTGCGAACATCGGATAAATAAGACTCATATGGGTCTTATACTCTACCAAATAAAAAAGCCGCTCAAGGTTAATGAGCGGCTTTTGTGGGTTGGATCAAAAAAAGTAAAACTTAAAACTTAACGTTTAAGCCAGGGTCACCTTGAAGGTGGTACCACTCGAAGTTATCCACAACTTCTTCTGTGTTAGCCCAGTTCGCAGTGAGATAGAGCTGACCGGCCAGGATTGCTTCGCCGATCGTGTTGAAGCGTTTTGCCATGTGCTCAATTGCGATACCGCGCGCCATTACTGCGGGTGGATGCCAAGAGATATTCACTGTTCCACCGAGGTAAGCAGCCGCACCAGAAGCGTTGCCGTTTACCTTCATTGAAGCTGCGCCAAGGAATGTTTCTTTCAAAACACCGTTCATGCAAGCTACGTCGATAATCACCGGCTTAACTGAATTTGCATTCTTCAGTTTAGCAAAATCAGATGCATTGTAAGACGCGTTGAAGCTCGGCCAGCTGTAGCCACTTCCGTGTCCTAAGTAAGTCATCCAGAATGCGCCGCTGTCCATTTGTTGGTTAAGCACAGTTGAATTTGATTTCACGTCGTTTTGGTGGAGGAATAACTGAGAAACTCCGAGACCTTTAACGAACTGCTCATTGATTGCGGATACATATTCTTTGTCTGAAGGATTAGCTCCCTCATTACTTGCAACACCCATGACTGCGCCGAACTGGCCGCCCTGTGTGCGCTGTTCGTAATCCATTGATTTCGCAAGTTGCAACTTCACTTGATCAGCTGATGAAGCCACGATCCGGCTGTAGAACATATCTGGTATGTGATCACCAGCGCCGTCCATTGTGAAATTTGGCAAATCAGTTGGAGTTTGAGCATCGCCACTCG
>JAYSYM010000476.1:0-3826 GCA_043727635.1 Bdellovibrionales bacterium
CGAGTGTAACTTATCGAAGAGCAAACAAAGACACCCTTACAACTGCGTCTTGAACGCGAGGACAGAGAGCGTCTCGCTTTCTTCCAGCTTTCAGAAGTAGAACAGAAGCGTTTCCAAGTTCAAAAATTCATCGAATACAAAGAAGACCCCTGGAAGTTTCTTCTTGATTGCGTTTGGACTCGTGACCAAGTTGATCAAACAAGCCCCATTAAACCTTATCCAAGTCATCTTCCTTATTCAAAATTCCTTGTTAGAGCTTTTCAAAAACACCCACTTATAGCGATACCTAAATCACGACGCATGACAGCATCTTGGAGTTTTATTTCTCTTTTTGTTCACGATGCTATTTTTAATCGCGAAAGACACTTGGCATTCGTTTCGAAGAAAGAGGAAGACAGTTATGAACTTGTGAAGCGGGCAGAGTTTATCTATAGGAAGATACCCGCCTGGAGGATTCCGCCGGAGCTCCTTCCGAAGATCAGAAACAATTCAGTAACCAGGAAGCCGCCGATATTGGAGTTTGAAGAGAACGGGAGTAAGATACAGGGGTTCCCCCAAGGGGAGGACCAGCTCCGGCAGTTCACCCTCTCCGGAATTCTCGAAGACGAGTGCGCCTTCTGGGAAGATGCCGAGGGCAGTTACGCGGGGGCAAAACCGACGACAGACGGCGGCGGTCGCCTGACTTTAATTTCCTCTCGGGCTCCGAGCTTCTTCAAGAAGGTAGTCTTCGACCAACTTAATGCGCCGGACCTGAATTTCCCCGAGATTCCCCCAGCGGAAGTCAAAAGCCCCATGACTGGTGTCGAAGTCTGGAAGAACCCGAAGAACAAGTTCCTCGTTATTGATCTTCACTATACGGCGAACCCGGAGAAGCAGTCGGCGGAGTGGCGGGAAGCTGTGGCGGACGGGATGCCCCGACGGAAATTCCTCATGGAGTACGAAAAGAACTGGGAAACTTTCGAGGGGAAGCCAGTGTATGAGGATTTCCAGAAGGGGACGCACTCTGTCCCGGCGAAACTCAAGGCCATCTCGGGCCTGCCCCTTATCATCGGGGTCGATTTCGGACTGACCCCTTCCATGGTCATCGGACAACTCGACGGACCTCAGCTCAGAATCCTCGAAGAGCACACAGCCTTAGGGAGTATTGACAAGCTGGCGAAGCGGGTCTGGTCCCATCTCAGCATGAACTATGAGAATTGGGTTCGAGGGGACAGCATGATTCTGACGGTCATTGATCCGGCAGGAGTGCAGCGGGCGCAGACGGACGAAAAAACTTGTATGCAAATGCTCTCAGCGGCAGGATTTAAAAAGATAAGCCTCGGACCCATTGACTGGGAGACCCGAAGAAGCTCTGTCGAGCATTTCTTAACTACATTCTCCAAGCAAGGTCCGGGGCTTCTCGTTTCGGAGCTGGGGTGCCCGTCTCTGGTCCAGGGGTTCACTGGGGGCTACAAGTATTCTGAGAATGTCTACGAAGTGGAGCCCCTTAAGGCCCGCCCGGTCAAGAATAACTTCTCCCATAGTCACGATGCCCTTCAGTACTTGGCGAGCTACGCCAAGGGAATTCAAAAACGAGCGGGACAGCATCAAAATAACGATAACTTAAAGGGGCCTTCTTATGGGTTCCAAAAAAGCTAACCGAAACAGCACAGGAGCGACAACATGAATGAGAAAATGGCGAAAAAATTAGGGGAGACAAAGGGCGGCGACCAGGAAGAGGCGACAGAGGATTATGTCCTCCGGTATGTCCTCGCCTGTCGGGACGAAGCCGAAGAGGCCAGACGAAAAAGAATGGACCTTAACCGGACGAACTTCCAGATGTACCACCTGGAGCATGACTTCTCAGGGAAGAAGCCCGGTCAGAGCACTGAGGTCCTGCCGAAAGAGAAGATGGCCGTCGAGCAGACGAAGTCTTTCTTCCAGCAGGCACTGGCCGACATCGGGGACTGGTGGAAAGTTGTCCGTCAGGATGGGAAACTCCCTGCACCGGGGGACATTATCTCCGGGGACGAAGTCTACACACTAACGAATCATATGCTCAAACAGGCGAAATACTTCGACCACATCGGGGATACAGTCTGGTATGCCCTTCTCGGTTCTCTTGGGATCACACAGGTCACTGGGAAACTCAAAACGAAGCCGAAGTACGTTGCACGGAAAGAGGGAAAAGGGGCGAACTATAGGAAAGTTCTTGAGATGACGGAGGACAAGACCTGGGAACTTTGCTTGAAGGAAATCCGGCAGGGAAACTACTACCCGGATCCGACAGGGAATGGACTTTATGAAATCTTCGAAGACTTCACAGACAAGTATCATGTCCTCGGCTGCGCCGAAGGAGCTTACGCCATCTATGACAAAGAGGCAGTTGAGGGACTCGGGAACGCAACAGTCGCTTTGGAAGAGACGGGAGCCGGGGGTCCGACGAAAGAAGATGAGACGGGGCAGAATCCTGACGCCGGAACACTTCGCCCGCGAGTGAAGCTGACCCGCTTCTACGGGAATATTGTCTCCGAGACGACGGGGAAGCTCCTTTACGAGAATGTCTTCGTCACAGTGGCGAACGACACGACGATAATTCAGAAGCCGACGCCGAATCCCCTCTGGCATCAGGAGTCCGACATTGTCGCAGCCCCTTTGATCACAGTCCCGGGGTCCGTCTGGCACACAGCCCTCATGGACAGCCCGGCGAAGCTGAATTCCGCAATGACGGAACTCTTTAACCTCATGCTCGACGCCGGATTCTCTTCCGTTCACGGAATAAAACAAGTCAGAGTCGACTGGCTCGAAGATGTCAGCCAGATTGCGAACGGAATCTCCTCCGGGGACACCCTGAAAGTGAATTCTCAGGCCCCTGTCGGAGCGAAAGTCATTGAGGACGTAGTCGTTGGCCAGTTCCCGCAGCAAGTCTTCTCTGTCGCAAACTTATTGCAGCAGGAATACAATGCGAGCGCGCTGACGAGCGACCTCAGAGGGGGAATCACCCCGAGCACGAGCCAGTCTGCTACGGCAGTAGTCGAGCAGGGGAATACAATTACTTCTGTCTTCCAGGGAATCGCCAAGAATCTCGAAGTCAATAAGGTCCAGCCGGAACTGACTAAGGCTTGGCAGACTATTGCACAGAACTGGGACCTCATAGACAAAGAGACCTTTATTTCTCTCTTCGGACCGGAGCGCGGGGAAGAACTCTCTCAGCTAGAGCCGGAGGATGTCTTCGCCGCGACAGTCAATGGGATGAAGTTTGAAGTCTACGGAATCTCTCTGACTATAAACCAGAAATTAGAGTACCAGAAATACATGACCCTCCTCCAGTCAGTAGGGGCGAGTCCAATGTTCACGGAGGCCTTCTTGGCAGAGTTTGATCCGGCGAAAGTAATGGGCGAGATCATCTCGACTCTCGGAATTGACAAGAAGAGAATCAGACAAGACAAGCCAGCGGCGGCGCAAGGGGCACTTCCTCAGGCACCGCAGGCTCCCGCGCAAGCGGGAGGGCCGGAAGAGATGTCACAGGTTCCGCAGGCCGGAGCGGAGTCTCTAGCTAGTATCCTAGGGGGGACGCAAGGAACTACAGGGGGCCCGCAGCCCGCTGAAGGGCAGATAGGATAATGACCGACAGAGACAGGCTCCTCGCAGTCCACGCCGGACCCTTCCTCGAATGGCTCGAGGAGCGGAGGCAGGCCAAGGTCGGGGAGCTGACCGCAGACTATCGGCAAGGGAAAGATGTTCGAGATAAGGCCGGGGAACTGACCTTGCTCTCGGATTTAATTTCAGGACTAAAAGCAAAACAAACGAACTACGCAGAACAAGGGAGAAGAGATGTTAGAAAATG
>JAYSYM010000477.1:0-3826 GCA_043727635.1 Bdellovibrionales bacterium
GTCGCCGGCACACAGTTTGAGATGAAGATTACCGGAGTCGATCCGTATTCAGGATCAAGCTCAAGAATATTTGTTTCAACAGTGAATCAAGGTACACCAATCACCGCTCACTCCCCAGCAGGACATTTGACGTTCCCGACGAACTTCGTTTCGACGACTACATCACTCAATTTAGATTTTTATAACTCTCGTTCAGGCACTGACGCAGGTGTCGACAGCTTTGCGTGCGTTTTTGACCGCGTCGTTGATTCTGTAGTAGCAGCTGGAACAGCGTGTACTTCACTTCCGGGTACGGCGACGTTCAATACGACAACTGGGGCCCTTTCATGGACTCCTTCGGCCGTAGCATGGGGACCCTACGAAGTAAAAGTGACCGCAACGAATCCTGCAGGATCTCATTCAGACTTCGTTACAGTCGACGTTCGCCAACCAATCACAGCTACCAATCTCATCGGCTATTGGGATGCAAGCTTTGCTGACGGTACGAAATTTGGTAGCAACTCCCCTCTCACGACGACTTTGAAGGATCTCACGACGGCAAGTACAACTTACGATGGAACTCTTAGTAACTTCGGTGCACTCATCACGAGTGGCTGGAGCAACGCTTCAATTCCAAAATTAGTTTTCGACGCAGTTAATGACGTTGCGAGCTTCGGCACAGTTTTTAGTTCACCGTCTTCGTTCGGTATCGAGTTCTGGCTACGGCCGCTCGATCGCGCGACTTCTACGATCTGGACATTTGCTGACGCGAGCAATTTGGGTTTAACTTTGAAGCAGTCAGTCCTTGGCGATGGAAAACTAGAACTTATTGCCGGGCAGAAATCGTATATCGAGGAAGTTTTAGCCGACAACCCAGACGCGTTCTATCGCTTGAACGAACCAAGTGGCACAATTGCCTACAGCATCGCACCCGTTGTTGTGAATGCTGCCTACAACGGTACCGTTACAAAGGCAGTCACCGGCGCAATCGCCGACAACGACAAAGGCGTCAGCTTCAACGGATCAACCTCGAGCCTGAATATTCCAATTGCGGTCGGAGCAACGACTACAATTGAAGTTTGGGCTTCGCTGTCAAACCTTGGTTCTACTCCGATGTTATGGCGTACCGGCCCTAACGGTACTGGGCCAGATTTGTTTTTCGCTAGCGGCGTGATCTCACTTAATACGTGGGATAGCGCTTCGAACCCTTTCTGTGCTGTTCCAGCAGCCGCGACTGATGGAGCCCTTCACCATTATGTAACTGTTATCGACTCAGGCACCAGTTCGGCGAAGTTGTATTTCGACGGAACACTTTGTGGCTCTGCCGTTTATAGAAATCCGTCGGCGACTAGCTACTCTATCTCTGCCAACCTCGGCAGCTACGAATGGGCTGGCGCGATCGATGAAGTTGCAGTGTACTCAACTCCGCTTTCAGCCGCACGAGTGCTTGCGCATTATAATGCTAAGTCACGTCTCACTTGCCGCACTCCGGGCTCAATTGCAAAAGATGTTTGGCACAATACTTTTGCCACATTCGATAACCCAACGAGCACGCTCAAACTTTACGTCAATGGGCAAAGCCAATGTAGTGTTACAGGTTCGACTGGAACTTCTGGAAGTCCTGCATCACTCGCAGTCGGCGCTGGATGGAATGGTGAACTTGCGGAGATGAGAGCTTACTCAAGTTCATCGGCTGCTCCTGTCACTGCCAACTTCGCAGCAACCAAAGATAAACTTGATTCATTTATTCCTCTCGCGGGCCTACGATTATGGTTGCGGGCTGATGCGATGACAAAGTTTATCAACAACGACAAAGTGCCGTTCTGGGAAGATCAAAGCGTAGCTGGCAATCACGCATTGCAAGCGGTGGTCGGTCGACAGCCGGTGTTCGAGACTTCCGTAATCAACAGTCTACCCGCATTGAAGTACACCGGCGGGTCAGCGTGTCTGGTTACTCAGAGCAATGACCTACTCTCAGCGCACACGGCTTTCGTCGTCTTCAAAGATGACGGCATTGCCCAGAGCTACGAGCGCCTCCTTGATAAAGACTATGCCAATGGTTTTTGGTTAGGTCGCGACAACGTGTCTGTTAATGGTTGGGAGAGTGGTTACAAAGAAAGTGCACCACCATACGGGGCACTTAACACTTTCAACGATACACTTCCACATATCGCGACTACCTGGCATTCAGGTACAACACACACCATCTATGCGGATGGAGCAAACCCTTCATCTACAGTCGTGTCAAACACAGCTACAAGTGCTGCTCCCTATGGAATCGGCTGTTGGTATAACGATAGCGGATCACAGGCCTTGGGAGGATGGATCGCTGAAGTACTCGTGTACAACACCGCTCTCTCGAGCGCTGATCGTTTAAGAGTAGAACGTTATCTTGGCGCTAAATATGGAATTACCGTTCCTTAGCAAAAACCGAAAGGTAAACTGGTAGCGAGGGAGGGACTTGAACCCCCGACAAGCGGATTATGATTCCGCTGCTCTAACCAGCTGAGCTACCCCGCCACTTACCTAACTTAATAACGAACGGGCAATGTACTCGCCCTGAGAGCGGCAAGTCAACCCTCCCATAGTTAAGCAGTTGACTTAAAAAGGCTCAGCCGATGCAATAAACCCCACACAAATTAGGGGGATAGATAATGCTCAAAAAACTAATCAGCTGGCTTGTGGCTTGGCCTTTGTTCTGTGCGGTTTTAGCAGCCTGCGGATCTGATGGCAGCAACCCGTCTAAGACTTCTCAAGGCAATAACCCGACCGACCCAATGGGCGGAGTACAAGCCTTTTCACAAATCATCGTAGCCGACATCAATGGAAGCCCGATTGCCGGCGCTTCAGTCATGATCGGAACAGCTTCCAACCAACCGTTTGCAAACAACGTTGTTACGACTGATAAAACAGGCGCCTTCACTCCAATGCGCGACTGGAAGACATCTCTTCCAGTTACGATTTCCGCGTCCGGCTATGTTCGCACCACTTTCATGAGTCAGCTTCCGCTTCAAAAGTCTTTTGTTGTTCGAGCAAAAGCACCGGCGGTTAAGCCTGAGTTAAACGGAATCACAACTGGCTTCGGCACTCTCGTAAAAGATGGCTTCGTTGACGTTGGTATCGCAATTCCTGCACTCACTCGCGCAGATCTTGCGAACTTCCAAGCAGCTTCACTGCTCTCGCCAGAAAATGATGTCATCAAAGTCGTGGGTCAGACTGCTTATCTACCGAGTAACATCACTTTGCCACCGCAATCTGAATCAATTTTCCCGGTCACCGTGAAACTTAATAAGCCAATCTACCGAATGTTTTTTGATCGCTTAGCTAGCTACAAAGTTGTTTCTGCGCACGTGAAGTTTCCGCTCAAGAAAGTGGTCCAAGATTCTCAAGATGGAAAAACCGGAATCGATTTAGTGAACCACTTCACTTTCCTACAAGGTGGGATTAACAACGTCGCAATTACTGGAGCTAAACAAACTCGCGATCTTCTGGTGAACCAACTTCAGTTCAATGCAACGGTTTCAGCTAAAGCTCCATTGATTCGCTCGACTCAAACGGTGTTAGCGGTTGCGCTAGTGAAAAGCGGCAATGACCTCTACCCAACTGATATAAAAAATCTATTGAGCAAAGAGGCTCGTAACTTAAGTTTCCCCGCGAACGCTTCAGGTTTTGTGCTCGGAGTTTTGCGAGAACAATTAGTTAAACGCACAGGTGCTGCTACTGACTTCATGAGCGTTAGTCTTAACAACGCAAGCAGAACTGACCCGTTTGAGTTCTTACCTATGGTCGAGGCACCTAGAGTTGCGAATGGAATTTTAGTGATGCGTCCACCGAATAACTTAGCGAC
>JAYSYM010000478.1:0-1133 GCA_043727635.1 Bdellovibrionales bacterium
CACCTTGTTGAGAAAAGCTACGGCCTACCCTAAGAAGGGTCATTATGTTTGAGAGTTTGTCAGATAAATTGCTCGGGTCGCTGAAGAAGCTAAAAGGGCAAACGAAAATTACGGAAGAGAATATTCAAGAGGCGATCAAAGAGATTCGCTTGAGTCTTCTTGAGGCTGACGTAAATTTTAAAGTTGTAAAAGAATTCATCGATCAAGTTAAAGTAAAAGCGCTTGGCACTGCCGTCACCGATCAAGTTGCTCCGGGCCAGCAGTTCGTAAAAGTTGTTCATGATGAACTCGTCAGTACTCTTGGCGGAGACGCGGTCGAGCTCAACGTTACCGGTAAACCCGCAGTGATCTTCTTGGTCGGCCTTCAAGGTGCTGGTAAAACTACAACTGCAGCGAAACTTGCTAAGCACATCAGAACTAAATTCGGAAAACGTCCAGGGCTTGTGCCAGCTGATATTTATCGTCCCGCAGCGATCGAGCAATTAAAGACACTCGCAAAAAACAACGATCTTCCAGTTTTCGATTCGAACACTTCAATGAAGCCCGAAGAAATTTTGGCTCAAGCAAAGAAGTGGGCGACAGACAACATGGTTGAAGTTGTTCTTGTTGATACCGCAGGTCGTTTACAAATCGATGATGACTTGATGGGTGAGTTAGCTCGCATGAAGCAGGTTTGGGAGCCAAACGAGATCTTGCTAGTCGCCGATGCAATGTTAGGTCAGCAGTCAGTGAATGTGGCTGAGGGCTTTAATAAACTTCTTGGTCTCACAGGCTTGATCCTCACAAAAGTCGATGGCGACGCGAGGGGTGGAGCAGCGCTCTCGATTCGCAAAGCGACAGGCGTGCCGATTAAGTTTTTAGGTACCGGAGAAAAAACCGACGCACTCGAAGTCTTCCATCCAGACAGACTTGCATCTCGCATTCTCGACATGGGTGATGTTCTTTCTTTAGTTGAAAAAGCACAGTCAGTGATCAACGAAAAAGATGCACTCGCATCGGCAAAGAAGATGAGTAAGGGTCAATTCACTGTTGAAGACTTCTTAAGTCAGATTCAAATGATGAAGAAGCTTGGCGGAATGGAGAGCTTAATGAAGATGCTCCCAGGAATGGGTCAGCTGAGTAAGCAAATCAAG
>JAYSYM010000479.1:0-3817 GCA_043727635.1 Bdellovibrionales bacterium
GGTACCCTTAGGAAATAGGAGATGGGTATGGCGAAAGTTGTTATTTATACGAAGAGTTTTTGTCCGTACTGTGTGAGGGCGAAGAGTTTGTTTGATCGCAAGGGCGTGGCTTATGAAGAGCGCTTTTTGGATGATAAGCCTGAAGAGTACGATGCTTTGAAGAAGCGCACGGGGATGATGACAGTGCCGCAGATTTTTATAGATGATCAGCTAGTGGGTGGGTTCACCGATTTAGCGGCGCTCGAAAATGACAATAAGCTAGATGGAATGCTTGCGAAGTAACGAATCGATTTCGTTAAAGTCTTCTTTAGTTTTGATCACTTGAAATAAATTTTCAGCGTCAGGATAAGTTTTAGCAAGGCTTCGCGACCACTGCTTGAGTCGACAGATTCCGTAGTAACTTGATCGATAGTCACGACTCATGTGATAGAATTTCTGAATCCAAGGCAGCATTGCCTGCCAAGTTACATCAATCTGATCATTCTCTTTTGCCAACTCGTTTTGAATTTGTTGTGCAAGATAAGGGTTGGCCATTAAGCCACGTCCCACCATGAATGAGTCGCACTGAGTGATTTCGCGACAGCGCTTAAAATCTTCGATCGTCCAAATGTCACCGTTCGCGACAACGGGAATACTAACTGCCTCGCGAATTTGAGCAATGTACTCCCAATGCGCTGGAGGACGATAGCCTTCATCGCGTGTGCGCGCATGAACAGTTAGCCATGAAGCTCCAGCCTCTTGCGCCGCTTGTGCGATTTCGCGAAATAAAGATTTATCTGAGAACCCGAGACGAACCTTTGCGCTTACGCTGCTCGAAGATGGAACGGCCTTACGAACGGCTGAAGTAACGTCAAAAACTCGACGCGGATCTTTAAGCAAAGCTGCTCCGCCGTCGTGACGATTCACTGTTTTTGCTGGGCAACCGAAATTCAAATCGATTCCGACTGCACCCATCGAGTGAGCCTTGAAAGCACTCTCAGCAACCGGTTCAGGTTGTCCTCCCAAAAATTGAACGAGCATCGGAACGCCGCTGGGAGTGTGACTCTGGATGTGGTTTTGAGACTGGTGAAATAATTCAGGAGCATATTTTTTTAAGTCGGCATCTGGCACAACTCGATCAGTGATGCGAATAAACTCGGTTACGCAAAGATCAACTCCGCCGATTTGCGTGAAGATGTCGCGCGTGACAGCGTCGACGACTCCTTCCATCGGAGCCAAAATAACTCGAATAGCTTTTCCGTTTACAATCGGAGTTGTCACGGCGGTGTTCATTCGGACATTCCCAAAATTTCTTTGAACTCAGCTGCTGTCACCGGCTGCACAGAAAGGCGCGAGCCTTTTTGAACGAGCGTCATCTTGCTGAGCTTGCTATTGGTGCGAACTTCATTGAGTGAGAGTACTGATTTAAATTTCTTTGCGAACTTCACTTCGACACAAAACCAAATAGGCTTTTCTTTCGTGGCCTTGGGCTCAAAGTACTCACTTTTCTTGTCAAATGCTGTGGGATCGGGGACAGCGGCTTTACTGACCGTCGCAACCCCGGCGACACCGGGTGGCTCGGCATTAGAATGATAGAACAGAACTTCGTCACCAGCGGCCATATCGTTCATCATGAAGTTCCGTGCCTGGTAATTGCGCACGCCTTCCCAGAGAGTTCGGCCGTCTTTCTCAAGATCGGTGATCGAAAACACCTCGGGTTCAGACTTCATGAGCCAATATCTTTTCGCCATGCACAAGATCTACCCGAACCGTATGGCTGAATCAACGTCTGCCTGTCTTTTGCTTGTGGCAAACACTGTCCCAGCAGGGTAAAACTAACGCTAACTAGAGATTTTAATCGGAGCTAGCTCTCAAAATATGGCATCGTCAGTTACTTCATCAGAGCAGTGGGCACTCATCACAGGAGCTTCGGCGGGATTCGGGAAAGCAATTTCCGAAAAACTTGCTTCTCAGAAGTTCAATTTGATAATTTGTGCTCGCCGAACCGAACGGTTACAGGCGCTGCAGGCTGATCTCGAAACTAAATTTGGGATCAAAGTTGTTCCATTAGCATTTGATATTTCAAAACATGACGAATGCAAAAAGGCGCTCGAAAAAATTTCTGAGCTGTTAGATCAAGTCACCGTACTTGTTAACAACGCTGGGCTGGCAAAAGGTGTGGAGCCGGTGCATCAGTGCGACGTTAACGACTGGGATGCAATGATCGATACGAACATCAAGGGTCTGTTGTATGTCACTCGCGCGGTACTTCCGCGAATGGTAGCTCGAAAATCAGGACACGTTGTTAATCTTGGCTCCGTGGCTGGTCGATGGGTTTATCCTGGTGGAGCAGTTTACAGCGCAACGAAGTTTGCAGTTCGCGCGATCAGTGATTCGATTCGAATGGACTTGATGGGCACCGGAGTGCGAGTAACCAACATCGAGCCAGGAATGGCCGACACCGAGTTTAGTGAAGTGCGACTCGGTAGTAGTGAAAAGGCAAAAGCAGTTTACCGAGGCATGACACCGTTATCTGCGGAGGACATTGCCGAAACAGTGAGTTGGTGCGTGAGTCGACCTGCGCACGTGAACATTCAAGAGTTAGTTATCTTTCCGACGGATCAAGCAGGTGTCGGACCAAGTTATACGTACAGGAGATAGAGTGGAATTTAGAGTTGAAAAAGACAGCATGGGTGAGATCAAAGTTCCTGCCGATAGCTATTGGGGAGCGCAAACTCAACGCTCGCTTGAACATTTTAAAATTGGTGGCGACCGGTTCCCTCGCGAGATGATTCGCGCTCTCGGAATTCTAAAAAAGTGCGCTGCTCAAACGAATGCTGATTTAGGGCTGCTTGATAAAGATAAAACAAAGTGGATCAGCCAAGCCGCTGAAGAAGTAATTAAAGGCGATCTTGATTCGCAATTCCCTCTCGTAGTTTGGCAGACGGGCAGTGGCACTCAATCAAACATGAACGCAAACGAAGTTATCGCTAACCGCGCACTTCGTTTGATGGGCCAATCACTCGGCTCTAAAGGCATTCACCCAAACGATGACGTCAACAAAGGTCAGAGCTCAAACGACACTTTTCCAACGGCGATGCACATTGCGGTTGCCGAGCAAGCTAACAAACGTTTAATCCCAATGCTGACTGTTCTGCGTGATTCTCTCGACAGCAAAGCAAAGAAATATAATTCGATTGTGAAAATTGGGCGAACGCATTTGATGGATGCAACTCCGCTAACGATTGGGCAAGAGTTTTCTGGTTACGTCACTCAGCTCACGTTTGCGATTGAGCGCGTGAAAGTTTCTCTTCCGCATGTTTACCAACTTGCGCTTGGTGGTACAGCTGTTGGCACTGGCTTAAACACTCACATTGATTTCGCGGCGAAAGCGGCAGCAGCTATCGCAAAAGAAACTGGCCTTCCGTTTACATCAGCACAAAATAAGTTTGAAGCTCTTGCAGCTCACGATGCTTTGGTGCAAATGAGCGGAACATTAAAGACGATTGCTTGTAGCCTCATGAAAATTGCCAACGACATTCGTCTTCTCGGAAGCGGACCTCGCTCTGGCATTGGTGAATTAAATTTGCCCGCCAACGAACCTGGCAGCTCGATTATGCCAGGCAAAGTGAATCCCACTCAAAGCGAAGCGATGACAATGGTTTGCGCGCAAGTGATTGGTAACGACATGGCTGTTGCAGTCGGCGGAGCGACTGGGCATTTTGAGCTTAACGTGTTCAAACCGCTCATCGTGTTCAATGTTTTGAATTCTATTCGATTAATTTCTGACTCTTGCGAAAGTTTTGCTGAGCATTGTATTGATGGGCTCGAAGTAAAC
>JAYSYM010000480.1:0-11477 GCA_043727635.1 Bdellovibrionales bacterium
CACCGTTTCACGATAGATTTTTCCGCCTGCCGCTAAGTACGGGTAGAAAACAACTTTCTCAACTGGCGTGGTTGCGCCAGAAATTAGTTTACCTTTGAAGTAAATCTTGCTGCCCATTGACGCCCAGTAATAGTTGTATGAATTCAAATCTGTGCTGTCGAGCGGAATGGTTGTGAAGACGGTTGGTTGACTAGCACTTGCATAGAAGAGGTTCGACTTATCGGCAAAGTAGAGCTGACCGATCGGTTTGATCGTTGCCGGATCTGCCCCTGGCATATCGGAAAAACCCATTGTGGTTGGAATAACGACGCTGTCGGAGTCTGTGAGTAAAGAAACTACCACTGAATTCTGCGGCTGATAGGAAAGTGACTGCACGCTAATCTGCTGCGCGAATCTAAACGCATAAAAAACATTGTCTCCGGACAAACTCAGTTGGCTTCCGCTCGCAATACCGCTTCGGCCATCTGACTTAACAAGTTGCCAGCTAGAGAGCGGACCAATCTTGCCTTGGCCGGAGCCCACAAAACCACCCATGTCATTTCTGAAGAGCGGGTAGTCCATAGGCTTTGCGTAGTAAACATCTCCGGCAACTTCATAAAAGTTAACTGCTAAGGCTGTTGGCGCCGCCGCTACACTTACTGGGGCGTTGTCACCTACATACAACGACGAATCGTCAGTCGCATACCGCAAACCAATGATTCTCACTTTGCTAAGATCGGGAGGGCTGTAGCGAGCCGGACGATCATTCAAATTAAGTCTGCTGGTTACAATTGCGAAAAGTGAGAGCACGACTTCGCCGCAAATTTTTTCCTGAGCAACACTGTTGATCGCTGTCACACAGTAGCTCATTACTCTGGAGTCGAGAGAGTTATCGATGACCATCGTGCGCTCAGCTGTAGTCGTGAAGATCGGCGCTGCTACTCCCGCAATTTCCCACTTGTACGAAGTTGCGTTTTCAGCTTGTAGTACAACTTTGTAAGAAGTTTTTGGGTTCGGAACGACTAGCTTTGATTGAAAATTAATAAATCGCGGCGGCAGTACAATGTTCCAAGAATAATTGACGGTACTGAGCATCGCACCACTCGCGCTGAGGCCTTCAACTAAGAAGTTGTGAGTGCCTAGTGCCAAGCCTGAATAAGAAATGCCGTCGGTACAATCTTGTTTTGCTGACGCATCAAGTGAGCACCTTAAAGTAACAACCGCAGAACCACGTTGAAAAGTAAACGCCGCCGAGGTCTCAGCAGTCTCAGGCGAAGGTTGAGTTGCGATCAGCACAGTTGTCACACTAGGTGCGAGGACTTCAAAAGAGAAGAGCTTCTCAGAGCTGTTCCCGACAATGTCGGTGGCTTTCACTGAAAACGTGTGTGCTCCTACAGCCAAATCATTTTTTTGAGAAGGAAGAATGCAGGCTACGTAAGCCATATCATCGAATCGACATTCAAGTTGGTTACTGTTTGTTCCAAAGTCTGTAGCCGCAACTTCAAAACTAGCGTCGTTGGCTGCCGTGTTCACTGCGAACTTCGGAGTGACTGTAATTAGGGGTGCGATCGTATCGACTCGCCAGCTTTGATCGATGTAAGTTTGCGAAGCGTCTGAGAGTTTAAAGCTATGCACGCGGTCAGTTAGATTGGTGAACTCAACAGCTGCCTCGCGCGCGTTCGTGCCTGCGGAGATAATGTTTGTCCAAAGCGCAGGACAAGCAACGACTGCGCCGTTAACCTCGCAAATGAGAGCTGGGCTTTGTAGATCGAAAGTGTTGAGGGCAGTGAATATAATTTTAGTAGAAGTTAACTTTGTAATTGCGGGCGGGAAGAACTGAACTAAAACTTTCTGATTCAAATCATTGTGCGTGTAAGTTGAAGCCGATGTCGATGAGAAAACCTCTTGTTGAACTAAGGGCTGAAACCCGCCGCCACAATTTTGAAAAGCCAATGCTAGCGCAAGACTACTAACGGCTAGAAGAATTGAATTTTTTAATTTGAGCATTAACCCTCCACTACGCTTCTTTCCTATCGGATCAAATCGAGAAGTCTTTGAATGAATGATTTCTGTATCAAACTGAGACTCATTATTCTAACAGGGCATCAGCATAATCATTGGCAGGAGGGTAGTCTCCTAATGCTTCGCTGATATAATGATAGGTCACTTTTCCGCCGGGCTTCACGACTACTATTCCGCCCAATTGCCAGTTTGTGCCGGTCTCAGAATTCGCAGGCTGATTTTTTTCACCAGCGATTGCGAGCTTGACGAGATTGATAACTGACTTGGGTTGAACAAGAGCGAAGAAGCCGTGTCGGAATCCAGCGGCCTGAAAACTTAGAAGCGATGGATCAGTTAGAATCAATGCACCCGTAAGTCCGAGGTCCTCACGAAACTTTTCTATGTAAGTATGCTGACCATTTCCAATAAAAACTATTTTTGCTCCGGTGGCCATGAACTGATCTCGCGCGGCCCACACCTGCAGAGCGTGGCTTCGACACGCGATACAGCCGAAGTGGCGCAAAAAAACTATCACCGCTGTCTGGCTATGCCAGAGCTGTTCGACTTTGATTTGTTGGCCAGTAGGCCCGGTGACAATGCAGTTACCTAGAATTTCAATATTAACAGTTGGTTCTGACGAGTTTTGAACATCTTGCTGTGACATGATTAAATGATCGCCGCGACACTGACAGCTGTAAACTAGAAAACGTCACTACAATGCCGTGTTTAACCATTCGTGGCGCAGAAGTCCAAACGCGATTTCATCAACGGCTAGGCTATTGATTAAGAATTGTTCTCTCAAAAGTCCCTCGCGCACGAAACCGACTTTCTCCAGCACCCTAATCGATCCAACGTTCTTATCGCTGACACCGGCAGTGAGCTTGCGGATTTTGGTTTCTTTGAATACCTTTGCGACTAAATCGCGGATTGCCTGAGTTGCGATTCCTCGACCGTGCAGCTGTTCGTCTACAACGTAACCGATTTCTGCGGTCATCATCGTGTGGTTATTTACGAAACCTACGTGACCCACTAATTTCTCGTCTAACTTTAGATACCACCGAAATCTTTCTCTCTCGGCAAGCTCAGAGAGATCGGAACCTATGGCTACGCACTTGTTCTCGAACTCTTCAATTGAGATTGGCTGGATTGGATTATGCTTCACCGTTGAAGGCTGATTCCTCCAAGCAAAAAGAGTCTCGAGAAAGACGGGGTCGAAGGGGAGAAATTCAAGTTTGTTCATTGTTGGACCTAAACACACTTCAGGCTATGAAGTGGAGCGGGAAATCGGGTTCGAACCGACGACCTCAACCTTGGCAAGGTTGCGCTCTAGCCAACTGAGCTACTCCCGCATGATCAAAAGGAAAGGTGAAATTACCGGCGCGTCATCTGACTGTCAAGGTGGTTTAAGGCCGGCTTTTGGCAACGTAGTACAAGCGCACGTACTGAGCACCAGAGACTAGACTCAATATAACGGTCACCCAGAGAACCACGGTAGCGGTTTTATGAATTGGTAGGTCAATAGCTGCAAAGTCGATCATTAAGACTGGGATAGCGCCCATTTGCAAAGCGGTCTTCCATTTTCCAGCGGCCTTAGCGTCGATCACAATTCCATCAGCCGCTGCGACCGATCGAATTCCGCCGATCAGAATGTCGCGAACAAGAAGAAGCAAAACCAATATTGCATCAGCGCGACCATTGCTGACCATCATGATCAATGCACTTGAAACGAGAACCTTGTCAGCAATTGGGTCCATGAAGCGACCCATGTTTGATTGGACATTCCACTTGCGAGCCAAGCTTCCATCGAGCCAGTCAGTGATTCCGCCGAGAATGAAAAGGAAGGCTGCGATGACTCCACTCAAAGGAGTGTTCATTACAATGCACAGAACAATAAACGGACATATTGCTACGCGCGACCAAGTAAGCCACATCGGGAGGCCGCGTTTCCATGCTGGAATGACAGAGTGTGAATGCACATTTGTATTGAACGCTGGACCCCAAAATGTGTCAAGACGTGGCCGCCGTCATCATGTAACATTATTCCCGTGAAGTACTTGGTCTTTCTCCTTAGCACTTTAACTGTCGTCGGCAGCTTGGCTGCGGTGATGTCATTCGCTCCTCAGGTCTCAAGCGAATGCGAGGCTTACCTCAAGAAGGTGCAGACGGTGAGTAGCGATAAGACTGCGCCTCAGCCAAATGAATTTCCTTTGGACATGTTTCAACTCTCGCTACAGCCTCTGCCGAGCGCGCCTAAGCCGGCACGAAGTTTAGTAATGCAAAAGGACCTTCCCAAATCTCGACAGCCATTTTGGAGAACGAAGCCCGGTCTAATGGAGCGCATGGAGCGCGATCGACAAGTACTTACTTCAGTTACGAAGTCCGATGCGCCCAACGGTGAGGTGAAGTTCGACATGAAAGTTGCTGGCATCGTCAACGCTCCGAGAAGTTTTAGCTTTAAATCGGCGCAAGCTTATCCGCGGCTTAAAGAAGTCGCTGAAAACTTCAAAACAGTTCATTACAGACCAGAGCATAATCGACTTTATCTAGTGATGACCGCGCTTGGTTATCAAGAGCGGATGGTCTTGCAGATGTATCCAGCGTCAGGTGACGGGCGCGATGAAATTCAGTTTGACGTTATCTGGGGTAACTTTAAAGGGATGAAAGGATTCATTGGTTTTGAATCAATTTCGCTCACCAAAACTGAGATGTCGATGATGGCGACGTACCAGTCGAAGAGCCTCCCGTTGCCAAAAATCTTAATGGGATTCGCTCTCGAAGTAGTGACGCAAAAAGTGGCCGAAAAAATTCGCGCCTTTACAGAAGCTGATTATAAAGAAGCCTTGAAATGCGGGGCACTTTGAATAGAATTAGTTTATGAAACAATGGCTTCGAGAAATTTCCGAATGGGGAGTCGGTCCCGATACGACCGTTGAACAAGCGCATCACTATCGGCTTACAAATACTCTCCTGCTGTTCATGTTCTTCGCCTCGATCGTTGAAACTGTTATTTGTTTTGCTTCTGGAGCAATTCAGGCTGGAATTTTAAATTCTACAGCTCCCTTCGTCTTTGGTGGCGGCTTGTTGATGATGAGAGCTGGCTACACTATGATTGCTCGCATCTTTGTTCTTTCAGTTTGTTTTATTGCAGGTTATGCAATTTCCGCTTCGTTGGGCCCTGATTCCTATTTTCAGTTTATCTTTCTGTTTGCGAGTGCCTTCGCAATCATTTTCTTTTCTGTTTCAGAAAAGTTTCTGTTGGCTTTAGGAATAATCGTGCCAATTGTCTCCCTCGCTTTTTTAGAAATCACGGACTACAAGCCAGTACTCGGGATGTCTCGGGCGACACTTTCCGACAGCCAGTTGGGAGTTATGCGGCAGGGGACAATGGTTGTCATTTGGACGACCATGATCATTCATTTCATGTACTTCGTTCGTGGCAGACGAAAACTTCAAGAGCAACTCATCTCGTCTGCGAAAATGGTGGGGATGGGAAGAATGGCTGCCGGCATCGCCCACGAAGTTAATAATCCTTTACAGCTTATTGTATCGAGAGCAGAGCGTGTCCAGCTGGCTGTAAATCAGCCGAATATCAAAGTTGATGAAGTTACAAAAGATACTGAACAGATTCTAAAAGTAGCAATGCGGATTGCTTCGATTATTAAAGGGTTACTTGCGCTCTCGCGAGATGCCTCGGTTGACGAGATGACGGATGTGGAGGTGCGAGCTGTTCTTTCATCGTCACTCGATTACTGCCGGGCGCGATTAGAAGCGAAGAATATCGAAGTGAAAGTGTGCGAAATCCCTTCAGCATGGGCAGTACGCGGACGATCGACACAGTTATCAGAAGTTTTGCTGAACGTTTTGAATAATGCGCACGATGCGGTATTAGCTTCGAAAGAAAAGTGGATAGAAATTCAAGTTAGGGCTGATGATAGCTGGATTGAGTTTTCCGTTTCAGATAGCGGATCGGGGGTCGACCCGAAGGTCCGTCATAAGATTTTCGACCCATTCTTTACAACCAAGCCAGTTGGCGAAGGTACAGGATTAGGACTAGCTATTTCGCAAGGGATCGTCGTGAATCATGGTGGACAAATCTTTTTAGACAGCGCCTCTGCGCCGACTCGATTTGTGATTCGATTACCTCGAGCTAACCGGCGCGACGTTTTGGCGACGGCTTAAACTTAAGCGGCTGAAATTTTACAACGCGAGAGACTTCGCGGAAATTTTCGGGACGGTGCCACTCTGCTGGCTCCGAGAACTGCAGACCAGACTGAGTCACTGATGATCCATGGCGCTTTTCTGCTTCGATAAGCGGAAGCGCATAGTTATGTGGAATTGAACCTTTGAACACTTCAGCTAGGTGAAGTTTCCAATTGTTAATCGCTTTTCTAACTAACTCTGAATCGTGTTGTTCAAATCCATGTTCGCAAACGCGAGACATGTAAGTGTTGATTGCAGATGCGCACTCGTACTTAGGAGACTCGGATACTGAATGCAAGTAAGCGCAAACGAAATCGTAACAAAGCATATCGTCGATGTTAGTTTGTGCGTTCTCAAGACCGTAGATGCCGATGCCAAAAAGCGATGAGTCGATGTGGGAATTCCAAATTGAAAAGGCGCGTTGCAAGTCGCCAGATTTAATGTGTGTGAGCATTAAGCCGAGAGTGATTTTCGCAACAAGGTAACTATCAACTCGATCAGTCTCTTCAATCTTTCCAATTAAATCTAAATAAGCTCGTTGAGCTTCACGGTAGCGACCTTCCTTATAAAGGTGATCAGCTTTTTGACCTTCGTTACAAACAAATTTGAAAACTGAATCACCAGAAGAATCAGATCCGGAGCCGCGCGATTTTGACATGACAATCCCCCACAAATTCTCATCGGACCACTGCGAGATGCACTAGAGTCCAAGCTTAATAGTAAGAAAATCTTTCAACCATTGTCTGGTTAATGGGTCGCATATTGAGAATTTATGAAAGAGCGAATTATGCGAGGCTAAATACCAAAGTATTCGAATTTTATGGAATTCGATCCTCCATCTAGGCTACAATTGAGTTACAGGGCGTATACGCCCACGATGGGAGGTGGTGCTGATGACAGAACACAATCATAGTACTAACGCGATGGGGATCAATTCCTAATCCACGTTAGTCAAAAAGCGCTTAAGCACGAAAGTACTTAAGCTTGGGTATTGAAAAGAAGCGAGAAGGGTTTTATACCTTCTCGCTCACCCTTAGACCTAGACCTAAAGCAAGAGGTCAACCATATGAGCCGATCTAAAGATTTCCGATTCATCAATTTAGCTGAAATTCCTGAAGACGGTCGTGCGTTTGAATTTAACCGTAAGACTGGCGATCTCAACGAGATGTTGAAAGACATTATTGGCGATCGTGATTTCAGCGTGAACTTATATATTCGCCCGATGGGCAACGCCTATGAAATGAGTGGGCATGTTCACACCAAAGTTGCCGAAGTTTGTTCGCTCTGCGGTTGGGATATCGACGTTCCAATTAGCAAACGTGTGAACGAAATTTTAATTCCCGACGGCGAAGAATATCGAAAAGAACAATCAGTCCACGGCAATCAAGCAGTTGATTTCTTAGCGGATGGCCCAGCGGTGAGTGGATACAAAGGTAATTCCTTTGATGCAGGTGAATTCGTTCACGAAGTGATTGCGATTTCTGAACCGCTCTATCCAAATTGTGGCGATGCCGACTGTGAACATCTAAAAGAATCTACGCAGATTCGCGAACAGCTTGCTTCTGAATTTGAAGCGCAAGAAAAAGAAAAAGCTCCGGGTCACCCTGGCTTCGCAGCGCTTAAAGATTTAAAGCTGAAGTAATGCAGCCAACTTTTGTCCACCGCCGTCGAATCCAATACTATGAGACCGACGCGATGGGCGTTGTTCATCATTCAAATCACATTCGTATCTTCGAAGAAGCACGTGTTGAATGGTTGCGTGCTCGTGGATTAACCAAGATTCATGTGCCCTACGGCAAACTTGTTTTCGCTGTCATCGATGCAAAATTAAAGTATCTAAAGCCACTCGGCTTTGATGAGGAAATTGAAGTCATCACTCAGGGTCGACTCGTCGGCGTGCGACTGTTCTTTCAGTACGCAATTTGGTCAGGCAAGCAGCGTCAGTTTGCCGCGCTCGGCGAAACTGAGCTTGTTCCACTGACTCAAGATTTTAAGCCATCAAAGTTGCCAACCGAAGCAGTTGAAGCGTACAAGTTAGAGCCATGGGATAGCCAGTGGCCACCGAAGTGGCCCTAGGTACTCTGGGGAAGGTCGACAGTGGATCGCAACTTAGCGCTCGAGTTCGTACGAATTACTGAAGCAGCAGCATTAGCGTGTTCAAAACTTATGGGTCGGGGCGATGAGAAGGCCGCTGACCAAGCTGCAGTCGATGCGATGAGACGAGCGTTCAACTCTGTTCGAATCAGGGGGACAGTTGTCATCGGTGAAGGTGAGCGCGATGAAGCTCCGATGCTTTACATCGGCGAAAAAGTCGGTCGCGATGACGGGTCATCAGAAATTCCAGAAATCGATATTGCTCTTGATCCTCTTGAAGGCACAACGATTTGTGCAACTGGTGGAGTGGGTGCGATCTCTGTTATCGCAGTGGCTGAAAAAGGAAAGTTCCTTCATGCGCCTGACACTTACATGGATAAAATCGCCTGCGGTCCAGCAGCAAAAGGTGTGATCGATATCGATGCTCCGCCTGAAGACAATATTCGAAAAGTTGCAAAAGCTCTCGGTAAAGACGTTCACGATACGACTGTTGTCATTCTCGATCGACCGCGCCACAGCGAACTCATCGCTCGAGTGAGAAAGCTCGGCGCTCGCATTCAACTTATTGGTGACGGCGACGTTTCAGCAGCTGTTGCGACCGGGTTAAAAGATTCTGGAATCGATTTACTAATCGGAACTGGTGGAGCGCCTGAAGGAGTCATTTCAGCTGCGGCGATGCGCTGTATGGAAGGTGATTTTCAGGGGCGTCTCAAATTCCGAAACGATGAAGAGCGAAAGCGCGCGTCGAAAATGGGCATTGAGAATTTGGATCGAGCGTATCTTATCGACGAACTTGCAAGTGGTTCGGTGATGTTCTGCGCAACCGGAGTTACGACTGGGCCACTGTTAAAAGGGGTGCGCTTCTTGTCGGGGCCGGGAAGACGAGTGCTCACTCATTCCATCGTTATGCGTTCACTCACAGGGACAGTTCGAACAATCGAAACCGAACACGTGCTCGATAAGAAGCCATGAGTGGTCCAACGTGCCCTTGTCATCACTGCAGCAAAGCAACTCCGATTGTTGGAGCTGTTGGCAGGCGTGATGAGTGTCAGCATTGCTCAGCTGATCTTCATGTCTGCAAGAACTGCGCGTTTTACGATAAGACTGCTTACAATGAGTGTCGCGAACCTTCGGCAGATGTTGTGCTTGAGAAAGACCGAGCTAATTTTTGTGACTTCTTTCAGCCAGGCTCTGGAGCAAAGGTAGTCGACAAGAAGGCGGATATGCTTGCGGCAGCCGAAGCTTTGTTCAAGAAGAAGTAATGACCCTATTGATCTCAATCTCTTTTTCAGTTTTACTCTAAAGGTACTTCACCGGGAGAAATAGATGCCTACGGCTCATCATAGTGAACTGTTCAACTGTACCGTTCCAGAATTCTTCAAAATTGTTTCCGATTACGAACGCTATCCAGAATTCTTGACCGAAGTAAAAGAATGCCGAATCGCAAAGAATGAAAATGGCCGCAAGCTCGTTGAGTACAAAGTTTCAATGATCAAATCGTTTTCTTATTCGCTGTGGATGAAAGAGCAAGAGCCAAACTTAATCACTTGGGATTTCGCAAGTGGTGACATTTTTAAATCAATGTCAGGTTCTTGGAAACTAACTCCCGAAGCTGACAAGTGCAGAATCACCTACGACGTCGATGCGGCCTTCGGAATGTTTGTTCCGGGACCAATCGCAAAAACTCTACTGACTGTTAATTTGCCGACGATGATGGGCGCATATCACAAGCGAGTGAAAGAGATTTATGGCAAATAATAAGGGTGATGACGATCCATCGGACACGCTCAAAGTTGGCGACGCGCTAAAGAAACTTTTAGCTGCCGGAGTGAGTGCTGCATTCATGACTGAAGAGAGCATTCGTACCTTCGTTGGTGACATGAAGCTTCCGAAAGAGACGCTCAATCTCTTACTCACCGGTGCTGCGAAATCTAAAGAGGCGCTTACTAACAAAGTTGGCGAAGAAATCTCAGCGATCATTCGCAAGATTGATTTCGTACAAGAGGTTTCACGTTTCGTCGAAGAACATAAGTTTAAGATCAACGCTGAGATCGAAGTGATCAAGCGCGATAAAACGGATAAAACTTAGTTTGAATTTTGCGAGGCAGTTGGCTCTGGATTCGGAGCGCTGGGCGGTATTGTCGGCGGCAGAGCTGGCTCGAGCGGAGCCGTGGTCGTACCCTGTACAATTGCAGCGGGCTCGTCTTTACCAACGGCTTTAACTTTCTTCTCGACGCCATCGCCTAAGTCTTCTTGATTCGTAACTTTTGCGGCCTGAGAAGTTACACCGTTTGTGTAGCTGCGAGCTTGCGAAAAAGCAGTCGGGGGCTTCGGCGCAAGTACAGTCGAGAATTCCATGTAGTTGTCGACGAATGAAATAATATCTTCGCGCGGCTCTGATAGTTCGCGAATTGCGACAGACAGATATGTTGCGAACTTCCAGATTGAAGAAGCACTCTTCGAATCGGTTTGGTTGATCTCCGCTGAAGCAATATCCAAGAGAGTTTGTTCTAAAAATATTTTGATCGAATCTTTGGTCCACTTCGTATCGACTGCAAAGACTAAGCGGTCGATGAACTGCGAACGCTCGACAGCTTCGCGGCGTTTCTGATCGAACAGCTCCATGCTCTCCTGTAGACGTGTCATCCGAAGTTCAGAGCTTACGGTGTCGTCGGTCACTCGTAAGTCTTGTGTATCTTTGAGCTTATTTTTTAACTTGTCGTCGATCTCACCGATCAACTGAACTTGCTTAGACTGAATTGATTTAAGTTTCGAAATCACGATGCGCTTATTTGCGACCGAGGGTTTCATATCCTGCGGATTTTCTGCTGATGCAAGCGACGGAGCTTGGGCAAACGATAACGACGTAACAAACATTGACGCCACGAACGACGCGATAAAGATAGCTGCTAAAGAAATGCAAGTTTTGATCATTAAGCCACAGCTCCCAACCCAGTCGAACAATACGGGCAAATGTTAAAAAGAGCAAAGATCACGCCAATATAGAGGTGTTTCTGTCGCTTTCACTTCAACTTGAGCCCCAAGTATGAACATATAGATGTAAACGGAGCATACACCAGTGACATTTGCCGTCCGCGGAGTACGATTAACAGATGCTTAAAACGCGCGTTTTGCCCTTCGAATACGAGGTCCTCAAACGACTTAAAAGCCTGGATGTAGACTGGAATCGGCCGCTACTAATT
>JAYSYM010000481.1:0-11439 GCA_043727635.1 Bdellovibrionales bacterium
AACCTCAGAATAAAGAAACCCTACAAGTACTAAGATAAGGGGACTGTCCCTGGTGATGGTGTGCACGCTCGGCCTTCGGGATAACTGAGAAGCCTAAAGTCGCTATTATGGTCGCCCACCTTAAAATACATGGGTTTCCGATTCTTTGAGCGGCCTCAGAAATCGTATTTTTTTGCTCTACGTGTAAATAGATGTTATTTATCCGACGAAATGCTTCGATTCAGAAGCGATGCTCTCGCAATTTTCATATTGAGTAAATCGCGTTCGGCCTGGATTTGGCCGTTGATGGCGCTTGCGTCCCCGTCATGGTTACAGCGCTGACCGAGGTTTAATAAATTGTCGTAGAGTTTGCCGCTTTGGAGAAGCTGCGACTCGCCTTTGATTGGTTTGCCAGTCAAGTTGTCGCTGACGCCGATGCGAAAAGGAACGTACCCCTTCTTCACGATCAGGTGCAAATCCTTACCGTAAATTCTCACTCGGTTGCGAGAGCAGTTTATCTCTATTCGTTGCGCGAGAAGCGTATCGAAATTCGTCTGTGCAATTTGTTGCTCTGCTGTGCTAACAGCGCGGAAAGCAGCTGAGAGTAAGTGCGAATTTGAGAGCGTAAACTTGTTGGAGAGGTGGTCGATGAATGCTCCGTCAGTCACGGCTGCCGTTGCAATTGCGCCGAGAAGCCAATTCGTTGCCGTAGTTTCGTTAACTAGCTTTTGTGCGCGAGCCTCGGGAATGATGAGAGACCAAAGAGTGATTTGCTTCGGTGCACGCGAGTTGAGGTAAGCATTTGCGAGATCGCAGGGATCCTCTCCTACGAAGATTTGATCTCTTAGCTTTGCTTGCCACTTGTTCTGATCGTTGATCGTGACTGAAAACCGGAGCTCGTCGTCTTTAATTTCGTTGGGTGCGATTTGGTACGTAGGCGAATCGAATTGTCTTAGCATGAAGTGGTTTTTGAGCGCCCAAGCTTGATATTCAGCAAACGTGTTTTCGGCGCATGCTGCTGCGAATACTTGGCTGATGTGTTCGCCTTTTATCGCGTGGTTTGAGTCTTGATCTTTTGCTTGCGCACATGGGTTCGCCGCTAATGCCGCAGCTAAGAGAATTGTTAAGGTTGTTAGGATGCGTGCACATGAATTCATTCAAGTATTAGTAATGCAATGCTGCTGCCATGCGAGGGAGCGTAGGCGCGAGTTTGCTGTCTACGGGCTTTGCAAGTTGCTGGTGTGTTAGCAATTTAGTTGAAATTTGTTTGTCTCGTTTTGGGGCGATCGGCTGGTGCTGCACATTCGAAATGTTTTCTAGGGGATTTCCGCGCTGGTGCGGAAATACTCTCGGAGACTTCCGCGCTGGCGCGGAAAAACTCTAGGAAATTTCCGCGCTGCGCGGAAATAATCTAGGTTTTTAGCTTCTATATATTTTGACGATGCTTCTAAAAATTAAAAAAGTTCATTCTGCTATTTTAATTATTTCGCTGTTTAAGTTTTTAAAGCGAAAACTTTTTCAAATCGGTTTTGTTTATCGCTTAACTTTCTCCTCGAGATTTGCTATTCTCTCTTGTCTTTTTTGATCGAAACAGAGGAGCTCCTTATGATTGACTCAAAACTCAGAAGCCTCACCGATGCACAGCTCGAAAAATCGATTGAAAGTGTTCGCGCTCGTGAGCTCGCAACATTAGGCGAAATGCTCGCACACTTGCGAGAAATTGATCGGCGACGCCTCTTCTCAAAACGCGGATATCGCTCACTCCATGACTACGCCATCAGAAAACTTCGGTACGCCGAGGATCAAGCTCACAGGCGAGTTTCCGCTGCGCGGTTGGTGCGTGACCTTCCAGAAATAGAATCAAAAATTGTCGACGGCTCGCTAAAACTTACGCATCTCACAGATGCGCACACTTTCTTTCGCAAAGTTGAACACACGAAAGAAGAGAAGCTTGTGATTTTGCAGAAGCTTGAGAACACCACTCGCGCGGAGGCTCGAAAAGTACTTCAGCGTGAGGAGGATAAAGCGCGATATTCATTCGAGGCTGACAAAACTTTGGAGGAAGTAATCGAAGAACTTCGCGGTCTTCATGCACATTTGAGTTTCGATGAACTCATGCAGAAGATATGCTTGCTCGCGTTTGAGAAACTCAGTCCTGATGGGAAGGGAAAGCTTCGCGCAGCGCGGAAATCTTCAGCTACAGTCGCAGGAATAACAGCAGGTATTTCTGCTAGTGGCATTAAGACAGACGGCGCAGTTTTCCCGCAGAATCAAATGGAGCAAAAGCAAAGTCGCTACATTCCTACGGAGGTAAAGCGGCAAGTTTGGGTCAAAGCCGAAGGAAAATGTCAGCAGTGTTCGTCCAAGTTTGGGCTTCAGTACGATCACATTTTACCGTTCGCGCTTGGGGGCACAAATGGTGCAGAAAACCTGCGGCTACTCTGCATGACCTGCAATCAACGAAAGGCGATTGAGCATTATGGCTTGATAAAAATGTCTAAGTATCTACTTCCGGAAGGCGAAATCCATCGGTCGCACCAAGCAACTCCGCCGACGGAGCAGGCGCCCTCGTCGAGTTGAGCTGTAAACAAAGTTGGCAGCAGTTTACAGACGTGACGCCTGTCAATTCGCGCGTGTCTCAAGTTGAGATTCGCGAAGTGAACTCTTTGATTTTGCGGACGTTTGTCCGATGATTAGATCGCAAGGTTTGGTTTAGTTATGCCTTGTAAGCAGTTGGTTGATTAATGCGTATTTTAAATTTTCGCGTTAATCGGAGGGAATTTTCATGCAACAGGTTCTATTAGCATTACTTTTTTTGATGAGCACAGTTTCACTTGATGCGCAGACTTATCAGAAGTCTCCCGAAGAAATTGCGGATATGAAAGAACAGCGCATGTGCGAGCCGATTAGAGAAGCTCGTAAGGCATTTACAGAGGCCCTCGCGAAAACTCGAATTACTGAGTCTAACTATTCTCGCGTAATCTCCACCGTACAAGATTGTATCTCGCTGGACGAAGAGTTTGATGCAGAGGATAACGGTTTCTCTTGTTCGGATGTAGAGTCAAATTGCAAAGCGTTGGTTGGCGCACGCGCGGCAAGCTTAAAGGATGATTTCAAAGATTCTGAAGATCGCAAGAATGAAGCAGAAGAACGTGTTCGAGATGCTCGAAAAGATTCAGACCAAGCAAACAAGGACGCCGCTGAAGATCAGAAAAAAGCTCGCGAAGAGGGCAATGAAATTCTCAAAGAAATGAAGGACGAAGAAGCTGCTTTCGACAAAGAAGTTCAGGAAGCAAAAAAAGGTTTCTTGTCGAATATGAATGGAATCAATGAGCAAATTCGCAAACTCCAAGCGGACAATCGCAAAATCATTCAAGATGCGAAATCAGCGATGGCTGCTCGGGAAATTGAAAAGAAAAAGGCAGTGACCGCTTGTAGAGAACAGGCTCGGGCTGGATATCAAGCTCGTCTCAAGCAGCTTGATGAAGAGTTAGGGAAACGCGGCGGCAAGGTTGCAGGTGGCTTCGAAGGAATTCAGAATGCCGACAAGTATCGCAAGTTTCTAGTTTCTAAAATTCAGAATCCAAAACCTAGCGAGTTTTATGCCTTGTGTTTTTCTGAGGGTGACCAAACGGACACTCAGCTTGGGACCAATGAAATCACAACTGCTCTAAATCTCGATACTTACACGGTACAAATGCAAGAGAATCTTAAAGTAGTTGACGAACTTCAGAAGCAGATCGAACAAGAGAAGCAGATGGCAAACGAAGACCAACAGAAAGCTTACAAAGCGCATTACGATAGAATGCAAGGTCTTGCGCAGAAGTATCGTGACCATCAAACATCTTGGCAGGCGAAAGCTCAGGCGCTAGCAAAGGAACTTGATAACAACAGAAAAGAACTCGCAAAGGCCGAAGCCGCTGAGCGAAAGGCAATAGCATCTAATGACAATGCAGAGCGCAGGTACAATTGCGCTAAAAACAGCGGAAGCGGTTCAGTATCTGAAGGTGCCGCTGACGCCTACGCTAGAGTGAAAGCTGAAGCCGAAACTTTACAGGACAAATGTTGCGGTGGCGGAACTGCCAGCAGCTGTACTGATTGCGGAACCAGCTGGTGCGGCGGAGGCGGAAGCTCGTCATCACGATCCAGCACCTCAGGTCAGCAACAACGCGTCGGCCAGTAAGTCTCCCGACGGAGGTCTAAAACCTAGACCTCCCCTCAAAGTCCCTTCAACATCCCTTCACACATCAAGTCATGACCCGCTAAACGCCCGGCAATGTTGAATGCGCGCGGGTTTAGCGCTACTATTGAGCGTTCAAAAAACTCAATAATTTTACAGCGCTTAGCTCTCACCACATGGACTGCACATGACCCTCAAAAAATTGATCGCGATTGTTCTTGGGCTCGGATTTGTTGGACTGATTGTTTTCGCAATCTCGCTCGTGATGATTCAAAGTGGGCTTCCGCAAATTTTGAAAGTTGAAGATTACAAACCTCTGCTTGTTTCTGAAGTTTATGCGCGAGGCGGAGAAAAGATCGGTGAGTTTTATCGAGAGAATCGAATCACGGTTCCGTTTGAGAGAATTCCAAAAACTTTCGTCAATGCTTTCTTGTCAGCTGAAGATGACACATTCTTTAAGCACGGTGGAATTGATTACATCGCGATTTTAAGAGCAACGCTTGCAAACGTACGTGCTGGCCGCACAGTGCAGGGTGGATCAACGATCACTCAACAGTTAGCAAAGACACTTCTTCTAAAGGATCCGTCGAAGACACTTACACGAAAAGTAAAAGAAGCACTCCTCGCTTACCGAATGGAAGAGAACTTAACTAAAGAAGAAATTCTCTTTCTCTACCTAAACCAAATTTATTTCGGCCAAGGTGCACACGGTGTTGGCTCAGCCGCTGAAACTTATTTTAGAAAGCCTGTTGAGAAACTTACGATTGCTGAGATGGCGATTCTTGCTGGTCTTCCGCAGGCGCCAAGCCGCTATTCCCCGTCTGATCATCCGTTCCGAGCTAAAGAACGTCAGCGCTATGTATTGAGTCGAATGGCTGCAACGGGTGCGATTTCGAAAGACGATGAACAGAAAGCACTGAATGAACCGATCAAGGTTTATACGCGCAAAGAATATAAAAGTGTTGCTCCGTACTTTGTTGAAACTGTCAGACAACTTCTTGTTAAAGAACTTGGAGAAGATCAAGTCCTCGATGCTGGCTTGAAGATTCACACCAGTGTTGATTTCAAAGCGCAAGTGCAAGCACAGGAGCAAGTGCGCGCTGGCTTGCGGGCGGTTGATAAACGCCAAGGGTTCCGTGGCCCCGTGAAGAACATCGCTGATGAAGAAGAAGTGATCAAGTTCTTGCTCGCGGGTCGCAATAAGATCATGGATGAATTTAGTCCAATGATTACGATTGAGCCTAGCGGTGAAAAAGCTGATGAGATGGAAGAAATCAAAATCTATCAACAGAAGAAAGGTAACTCTGTTGATAACCTTCCGGATTATGTGACTATCAACCAAATCGTTGATGCGATCGTTACCAACGTTGATGACAAGAACGGGCTCGTCACTGTTCGCTTCGCCGAAGCACAAGGCCTTATCGACTTAAAAGACATGGATTGGGCACGCAAACCTGATCCAACAGTCCCTTACGATTACTCAAAGCCAGTAGCCAAGCCTTCCCAAGCGCTGAAAAAAGGTGATGTGATTTTAGTAAAAGTTTTGGCCGAGAAATTCTCGTCAGATCGTTTGTCAAAAGTTGAGACGCCGAAAAAAGGAAAGAAGCCTGCGCCGAAGGCAGATCTCTTACGTGATTTGGCACAGTACGAGAACTTTGCAAAAGTAGCGCTCGAGCAAGATCCGTTAGTCGAAGGCTCGTTAATTTCTTACGATCAGCGCACGCAAGACATTATCGCGATGGTTGGCGGATTTGATTTCAAACGAAACGAATTCAATCGAGCAATTCAAGCGGCTCGCCAAACGGGTTCGTCATTTAAGGCGATCGTTTACGCTTCAGCATTGGACAAAGGTTATTCACCTGTTACTCCGATCGTTGATGCTCCGATTGTTTTTGAAGAAAAAGATACTGAAGCAAGTGAAGGCCAAGAGGAAGAAGTAACTAAAAAGTGGAAGCCATCGAATTACACGAACAAGTTCTCTGGCGACGTTTTGTTTAGAACCGCATTGATTCGCTCGCTGAACATTCCAACTGTGAAAATTCAAAGTGACGTTGGTGTTGATTGGTCGATGGAGTACTCACGTCGACTCGGAATCTTTAGCCCACTTAATCGCGACGTAACTCTTTCGCTTGGCTCAAGCGGGGTCACACTTTACGAGATGACAAAGGTGTTTGCGCAGTTTGGAAGAATGGGTCAGAGAATTCGTCCGGTGTTGATTCACAAAGTTATTGGGCCCGACGGAAAACAAGTTCTTGGCCAAACAAGTTTAGATCTTCGTTACAAAGATGAAATTTCTCAACTTGATGCTGAGTTCGAAGCGAGACGCCAATCTGCTCTTGCAGAGTCAGCTCAGCCAGCACAAGCCGACAATGAAGATGCAATGGGACAAGTTCCAAACAATTTCAAGAAACCGAATTTATATTTTTCTGATCCAGATCAATTAATCAGCCCGACAACGAGTTATTTGATAACATCCCTCCTCAGCGCAGCAACTAGCGAGCCAGGCGGAACCGGTCAGCGTGCAGCAGGATTGGGACGACCAGTGGCTGGAAAGACTGGAACAACAAGTGGCTACTACGACACTTGGTTCATCGGTTTCACTCCGCAAATTGCAACTGGCGTGTGGGTAGGTTTCGATGAAGAAAAAACTCTCGGTACCGGCGAAGCTGGTGGTCGAACGGCACTTCCGATTTGGCTTGAGTACATGAAGTTCACTCACACTGGTGAGCCTGTGATGTCATTTCCAGTTCCAGCGGGAATCGTGTTTGCGAACATTGATCCGTTGACGGGTAATTTGGCCTCAGCATCATCTGAGAAGGTTGTGCAACAAGCGTTTCTCCAGGGCACAGAACCGAAAACTACCAATGACAGCACTGGCGCAAAAGAGGAAACTGACTTTTACAAAGAAGACTTAGCTCAGTAAGGAACCTAGACAAGTGACTGTTACTAAGAAGAGAGCGATTCACCTTTGGGGGGTGAAACAGAATAACCTGAAGAATATCGAAGTGGAAATTCCACTTGGTTCCTTCACGGTAATCTGTGGACCGTCAGGATCAGGCAAGAGCTCTCTAGCCTTCGAGACTTTGTTCGCCGAAGGTCAGCGCCGATACATCGAATCTCTCAATAACTACGCTCGACAATTTTTGAATAAGGCGCCGAAGCCTGATATCGAAGGTATCAGCAACATTCCACCCGCAATTGCGATTGAGCAAAAAAATTCTGTTAAGACTTCACGCTCAACAGTTGGCACTACAACTGAAGTCATCGATTACCTTCGTTTGCTCTTTGAAAAAGTTGGCCAAAGCTTCTGCCCTACTTACGGATTCGCAATTGAAAAAGAGTCAGTGAGTGATGCTGTTCAAAAAACTTTGACGAAGATGGCTGGCCAACGTGGGTATGTACTAGCTCCTGTTTATCGAATAGGCCGCGTAGCGGCTGACAGCAAGAAATTACATGCGCTATTAGTCCAAGAAGGCTTCCAGAGGTTATATATTCCTGAGGGATCGGCTGCTGCAAAAAAGGCTTCTAAGAGTCTTTTGAAGGCTGGAGCGAAGAAGTCGAAAAAGGCTCAAGCGGCTGACGCGGAGAAAATGCCTTCGGCCGGTCCGCCATGCCGATCACCTGACGAAGCTAAACTTCAAGGCGAAGTAGTTGATTTAGATCGCACGCCCGCTGGAGCAAAAGATATTCCCGAAGGTGACTTCTACGTTGTGATCGATCGAATGGGTTTTTCACGCGAAGACGAAGGTCGTCTTGGCGATTCGATGACTCAGGCTTACCACTCGTCATTGAAATTCAATGCTGAATTAGTTGGTGGTCGTGCAACTGTGCTAACAACTGAAGGCAAGTTAATGAACTTCTCGCAAGAGAATGCGTGTTCAGTTTGCGGCTTTCAGTTTCCTGTTCAGAGTTCACAACTTTTTAGCTTTAACAATCCAGTTGGTGCTTGCCCGACCTGTAATGGCTTTGGAAATGTTTTGACACTCGATGAGACCAAAGTAGTTCCAAACCCAGCACTGTCGCTAGCGCAAGGCGCTTTACATCCATTTAACATGCCGTCGGCGTCAAGTGATCGTAAAGTTCTGATGAGTTACGCGAAGAAAGCAAAGATCGATACCCACACTCCTTGGCGTGATCTTCCGAAAGATCAGCGCACAGCTTTGTGGGAAGGTGACGAAGATTTCTTTGGTGTGGTCGGCTTGTTTGAGTATCTCGAAACTAAAAAATATAAAATGCACGTTCGCGTATTTTTATCGCGCTATAAGAGCGGGTTCAAATGCGGAACTTGCAATGGCACTCGTTTAAAAGCTGAGAGCCAGTACGTAAAAGTTGGCGGCAAGAGCATTGGTGATTTATCCGGAATGACACTTGGTGAGTTAAGTGAGTTTATAAATTCGCTCAAGCTTACTCCTATGCAGGATGAACTCGCCGGAGAGATCTTCAGACAACTTCGCAGTCGGTTAGCATTCTTATGCGATGTTGGAGTTGAGTACTTAACTGTTGATCGACAAACGCGAACCCTTTCTGGCGGAGAGTACCAGCGTCTGAATTTGGCGAAGCAACTTGGTATGGGGCTCTCGCAGACACTTTATATTCTCGATGAACCGACAGTTGGCTTGCACCCGCGAGATAACGATCGACTCATCGGAATTTTGAAACGCCTCAGAGATCTTGGTAACACTCTCGTTGTTGTTGAACACGATCACGACGTGATTGAAAATTCGACTAACGTTATCGAAATGGGTCCTGGCTCCGGTCATCTTGGCGGAACGATCATCTACTCTGGCGACACTGAAGACTTTTACAAATTTGAAAATTCAAATACGGCGCGCTTTCTTTCTCGGAATCGAAATTGGATTCCCGAGCGCACTCCTCGCCCCGTAGATCTTGAGACTTATAAGTATAGAATCGAAATCATAGGCGCCAGCGGCCATAATCTGAAAAATGTCCATGCTCGAATTCCGTTGAATCGCTTAGTTTCTGTTACCGGCGTTAGCGGATCAGGTAAGTCGACGTTGATTAGCCAAACGCTTTATCCAGCGATCGCACAGAATTTAAAGATCGAATATCTTCCACAGCAACCGTTTAAAGAAATTGTTGGTCTTGATCTGATTAAGAACGTTGTGTTCTTGGATCAGGGACCAATCGGAAAAACTGCGCGCAGTAACCCTGTCACCTACTTAAAAATCTACGATCATATTCGCGGAATTCTTGCGAGTACTCCAGAGTCAAAGCTTCGCGGCTATCAGTCTGGAATCTTCAGCTTAAACGTTGATGGTGGACGATGTCCGGTGTGCAAAGGCTTGGGCTTTGAAACTATCGACATGATGTTCATGGATGACGTGCATTTAACTTGCGATGCTTGTGACGGAAAGAAATTCCGCACCGAGGTCTTAGAAGTAAAATATAAAGGGAAGAACATTTTTCAGATCATGAACATGACTGTGAGCGAAGCGATGGACTTCTTCATTGCTTATCCAAATATTCGAAAGCCTTTATCGTTTTTGAAAGAAGTTGGTCTTGATTATATTCGCTTAGGGCAAAGCGCTAGCACACTGAGCGGTGGGGAATCGCAGCGGCTAAAGATTGCTCGCGAGTTTATTCAAACGCAGCAGAGGGCTACGCTCTACATTCTTGATGAACCAACGACGGGCCTTCACTTCCGCGAAATCGAAATGCTCATGAAAGTTTTGAATAAGCTCGTCGAGGCTGGTGGCTCAGTTCTTTTGATTGAACATAATCTCGATGTCATTCGAGCTTGCGACTACGTCATCGACATGGGCCCAGAGGCCGGCGCTGGTGGCGGCAAGATCGTAGCCGAAGGTACGCCAGAAGAGATCATGGCGAACCGACGCAGCTTGACAGGCCAATACCTCGCCGCTTATTGCAAAGGTACAGACGTAAAAAATAAAGCCGCAAAATCGAACAAGGGCCCAGAAGCACGTGCTTGAAATCAGACAAACTTTTGCTCGTTTATGGCCATACATCAGGCCTTTCAAGCGCCAGCTTTGGATTATCTTTTTTAGCGGCTTGATCATGGCTGCGTTTACTCCGCTCACAATTCAACTCGTAAATTTACTGTATAAAGCTTTTGAGACTAAAGACGCAGAACTAGGCGCATGGATTCCGTTTGCATTCCCGGCTCTCTATTTAATTCTCGGGCCTGCGCGCTACATTAGTACTCGCGAATCGAAGTACGTCTCTGAGTTGGTTGTAGCTCGCATACGTAAGCAGATGCTCGATCAGTTTATGCATTTGAATTTGTCGTTTCACAATAAGTTCGGCTCAGGTTCAGGCGGCTTACTTTCTCGCGTTCTTAATGACACAACCGTTTTGCAAGAAGGCTTGTTCTACTTCGTCGATTTGGTTCGTGAGCCGATCACTGCTCTTTTCATTATCGCTACGATGTTCTCTTTAAATTGGAAGCTCACTCTTTTCACTTTCATTATGGCTCCGATTTTTGGAATCGTCATGAAGCAGGTTCGTCGAAGCCTTCGTAAGTATGGCTACTTAAATCGCGAGGCGATGGAAGATTTGACCAGTACTTTAAAAGAAAGCTTAGACGGCGTTCGAGTGATTCAGTCGTTTAACCTCGAAGAGAAACAACTTAACCGCTTTGATCAAAACCAAACTCGTTACTTAGATACTCGTCGCAAGATTATCTCTCGCGAAGAAGCGGTTAGCCCAGTCAACGAACTCGTTGGCGCTCTCGCATTCATGGGTTTGTCGTACTTCGCGTTTCAAGAAATCTTTGCGGGCCGTTCTTCGGCCGGAGAATTCACCGCATTTATTATGGCCGCGGGGATTTTGCAGCCGCCGATCAAGAAAATTCAAAACGCACTCGTTAAGCTTCAACAGACAATTGTGGTAACTGAAAGATTGTTTGATCTAATCGAAAGCACATCTCGCGTTCCGCAGATCGCGGCTCCCAAGCCGTTTCCTAAAAACTGGTCGTCGATCAAGTTCGAAAACGTCACGTTCGCTTACGGCGAAGAGCTAGTGCTTAAGAACGTGAATCTTGAGATCAAGCGCGGCGAAGTAATCGCACTCGTTGGCGAGAGCGGTTCTGGAAAATCGACGTTCGTTAATTTGCTCGAGAGATTTTTTGATCCAAGCAGCGGCCGCATCCTTGTCGATGACACCTCAATCTCCGAATTCGATCTTAAAGACCTTCGAAAAAATATCGCTCTTGTAACCCAGGACGTATTCTTATTTAGAGACTCGATCGGCAATAATATTAAAGCGGGGGATTTAGAAAAGCCGGCGTCGCCGGCCGATTC
>JAYSYM010000482.1:0-1126 GCA_043727635.1 Bdellovibrionales bacterium
ACTCGTGCGGGTTCGATTTTGAGTTGCGGATCTTGGCTCGCGATTATTCCGGCGACATGCGTGCCATGACTATTTCTAGCACTCGAATCATGCAAGTAGAGTTGGCTGATAACTTGGGCCCGCAGCGAGGATTGGCTTATCCATTTAGTGCGGTAGTTTGCTATGGGTTCGGCAAATGGGCCGACTCCAATTTTTGTGACTAAATTTTTTGTGCGAGTTTTGAGTTCATCAAGATTGGCAATGGCTTGTTCGAATTCTTCGGTATCTTTACCCAAGTTGTGAGCACTCTTTCGCTCGTCTTCAAGTGCGTCTTCGTAACGTAAAAACCACGCATCGATCCGCGAAAAGAGCAGATTTTTTTTCTTAGCGGCACTCACCGAAGGGTCAGCGAGTGTGCTCAGAAGCTGCTCAGAAACCGAACCGCGAAAATCTTTTATCAAATCAAAAACGGGGTCTTGTGTTTGATGGGGTTGAATATAGATTTTCAGTTGGCGATTGAGCTCTTTAAGTCGCTCAACTGTAGCAACAATTTCTTTGGCTGTTTTGGGTAAATGAGTTGTGCGATCGGTCTCCCAACCAACGATCAGCTCACCACGTTGTTTGCGATGGTATTTCTCTAGATTGTAAGCAGCTTTCAAAAATTCAGACCTGCGGGGGAAGTCTCTCAATTGAGCCGTGAGAAATTCATAAAACAGAGGGTAATCTTTGAGGTTTTTTAAAGTTAATCTTTTGTCTTTAAATGGCAATTGCAGAGTGCCGAAAGCATCGGCGATCCATGGCTCGGTAACGAACTCACGATTTTTGCGCGCCAACTCATTGGCAGGAAGTGCTTTAAAGTAAGGATGAGATGCGAAGTCGCGACCTAGATACCGCTCATTTTTCTCCCTTAACATGACCTCTGGCATACTCTCATTGTGTGTGAGCATCTCATGACTGATTCGTAATGACATCGCGTGGGCGACCATAAGCGAAAAGTTACTTGCATCGAGTTTTTGGAAAAGTGAGTTTTCAAGTTCGCTATTTTCCTTCAGAGCGGCTGAAAACTGCTGCATAAACTCATGGTTCAGCTGAGCAAGATAAGCAAAAGGATCCGCTTTTGGTTTTAAAATGTGACCAAGATTATCGA